>JAHEMP010000175.1 GCA_024643585.1 Crocinitomicaceae bacterium
GAATTTGTTTACAAGGGAGAAATACATGTTTAAGGTATCGATAGATAATAGTTCGGAGTTAACCAATGATGAAATTCTATTGGATGGTATGTATTTATGGATTTGGCAACCCCAATTAACGCCACCACATTTAGGTCTTTCTAGTGATGGAAGATATTACAGTTTACAACATGAAAAAATTCAACTGGATCAATCGGTTAAACATATCGTTGAGGCAATAGAGAGAAAAAATTTGAGCGTATTTTGGGTGAAGATTGATGGAACGACTCCAAAAATAGAAGCGATGTTTGCTAATTATCAAAGTTGCGTTCAAAACGAATGCTCATGCATAAAGCCAATTCTAGATGTATTCAATATTCGTCAAAATAAAGCCATCCTTTTTGATTTGCTTGATTCACTGAATAAAAAAGGCAGAGTGAAAGAAATCTTTCATCTCAATTTGCCTTATGATTTTAATTCTATTAATGAATATACGCGATTAGACGTTGAAAACCACTTACTAAAATTACAAAGTTGATACAAGGCGAAAAAATAGCGCTTCGGTTGGTGAGAATAATTGATGTACCAAAAATATTCGAGTGGGAAAATAATCCTGAAAACTGGGAAGTTTCAGAAACAGTTAGAGATTATACATTTGAAGAAATCATCTTACTCATTGACTCCGCTGAGGATATTTTTGAAAATGGACAGTTACGTTTTATAATTGTGAATAGAAAGAATCATCAGGCTATAGGCACCCTTGATTTATTTCAAGTTGATTTTATTGAAAAATCAATCCACGTTGGAATCTTAATCGGTAGTATTGAAAATAGGAGAAAAGGCTTTGCTGAAGAAGCAATTAAATTAGCCATGGATTATTGCTTTGAAATCTTAATGTTTAACAAGGTTTATTGCCATATTCAATCCAATAATGTGTCAAGTTTAAAATTGTTTAAAAAATGTGGATTTGAATTGATAAACGAAGACAAAGAGAACCCTATATTTGAATCAAATTCTGAACGAGTTTTCAAAATGAAATTATGGCTAAAAAAATAATATTTGCCTGTATAATTATAGGGGTTGTTGGTGGTTTCTTATTTCGAGACAAATTATTGATACTGTGGTATTCAGCTGAAATGACGTCTAATGAATCAACCAAGAGTTTTTTTATTGACCACAAAATGGACGTCGAAGAATTATCCTCCCAACTTCTTAAAGAAGGGATAATTAACAAGAAGAATGCTGTAATTGCTTTAGCAACGTATAAAAAACTGAACGAGGATAACATTGCTTTGGGAAAATACATTGTAGAGTCACATACAAGTTTGCGGACTTTGTTGAATGGATTTCACTTGAACTCCTTGGGAAATGGAAATGCCGAAGTTGAAGTTGACGTTGTGGTACCCAATGTTCGTTTTTTAGAAGATTTAGGAGGTAAATTGGCCGCAAAAACAATGGTAGATAGTGCCGAATTTGTTGAATTAATTAATAATCAAGAAATTTTAAAGAAATACAATTTTACGCGTGAAGAGATTCCTGCAATGTTCTTGCCGAATACGTATAAAATGTATTTTGATATGGATGCCCATCGTTTTCTGGATAGAATGTATACTGAATATAAAAATTATTGGACTCCACAAAGATTAGAGGAATTATCACAGGTTGGCTTAAAATCACCTTCGGAGGCCGTTACATTAGCCAGTATTGTTTATAGCGAGCAATCCAAAGAACCATCAGAGTGGCCTGTGATTGCGGGATTGTATTTGAATAGAATAAATCAAGGAATTCCTCTGCAATCGGATCCTACATTTAAGTTTTGTTGGGGCAAAAAATTAGATTCTGTTCAAAGGCTGTTAAATGAGCATCGCAATATTAAATGTGATTACAATACCTATCAAATTAAAGGATTGCCTCCTGGTCCAATTTGTATTCCGCCAATTGATGTTGTTTCAGCAGTCTTGAATCCTACTAAGCACGGTTACATATTCATGGTTGCCGAACCCTCATACTCCGGCAAACATTTATTTGCTAAAAATTATGCTGAGCACAATTCGAATGCTAAAATATTCCAAAGGTGGTTGGCTGCTGAATTGGCAAAAAACTAGTAATTTAATCAAATGAAAAGACGCACACTTTTTAAGTTCGGTGCTATCGGCGGACTTCTAGGAATTTCTCAACCTGCAAAAGCCTCTGAATTTTTCGTGAATTCCGTAAAACCCTCGATCAGCGGACCAATAGTCTTGTCGACGTGGTCACACGGTATTGAAGCTAATAAAGGCGCTTGGGAAGTTCTATCGGAAGGAGGAAATGCTCTAGATGCTGTGGAAAAGGCTGCTAGAGTAACTGAATCGGATAGAACAAATAGAAGTGTAGGTATTTCAGGAAGACCAGATAGAGACGGACATGTTACTCTGGATGCTTGTATAATGAATCATCAGTCAAAATGTGGTTCGGTCGGATTTGTTGAAGGCTACGAGCACCCCATTTCTATAGCAAGATCGGTAATGGAAAACACACAACATGTAATGTTGGTGGGTGAAGGGGCAGAGGACTATGCGAAATGGATGGGTTTCAAGAAAATAAAATCTCCAATCGAAGAGGTAAAGAAAGATTACAAACAATGGAGAAAAGAAAATAAATCGTTGTTTGAAAAGCCTCAAATCAATCATGAAAATCACGATACGATTGGCATTATCGCAATGGATGAGAATGGCAATTTGTCAGGAGCTTGTACTACAAGTGGTTGGGCATACAAACTACACGGTAGATTAGGTGATTCTCCGATTATCGGCGCTGGATTGTTTGTTGACAATGAGGTAGGAGCAGCCGTGGCAACTGGACTAGGTGAGGCGATAATTCGGATAGCAGGTAGTCACACGGTTGTCGAACTCATGAGAAATGGAATGTCGCCAGAAGAGGCTTGCAAAACCGCAGTGGACAGAATTATTGCTAAACACGACGATTTAACAGGCTTGCAATGTGGGTTTTTGGCTCTAAATAAACACGGGGAGTATGGCGGATATTCGGTGTACAACGGCTTTAATTTTGCACTGAAAACAAATGATTTTGAGGGAATGAAAGACGCGCCTTTTAATCGCAAATGGTAATCAATGAAAAAAATTAGTTTAATTCTTTTCGCTATGGTCCTGACTAATTTTTTAATTGCGCAGAACGTTGAACTCAATTGGAAAGTTTTTAATCCATTAAAAAATAGTTGGTTGGATTTTGGAACGAAAGGAAGCGTTCAAGAAGCCTTTTATTACGCTAACGAATTACCTGACCCATTTGTGGATAAAAATGAAGATTTGTATCAATGGATGGAAGACAATCCATGGACTTTGGTTTCGAATTTTGAAATTGATGAAAACACATATCAATCAGAATTTATCGAATTATACTTTGAAAATGTAGATACATATGCCCAGATTTTTGTGAATGACAGTTTAATCGGTTTAACTGAAAATGCATTTCGTCCTTATACTTTTAATGTAAAGAATTATGTGAATATTGGTATGAATACAGTTCGCATTATTTTTACTTCTCCTGTAGAATACCATAAAGAAAAATACAAAGATTTAAAAACGAAACTACCGGCGCCAAATGATGTTAATCCCATAGCTGTGGCGCCTTACACTCGAAAACCGCAATATCAATTTGGTTGGGATTGGTCTTTGCGAATGAATACCATGGGATTTTGGAAACCCGTAAAATTAATTCATTATTCCACAGACAAAATTGAATCACATAATGTACAAACGATTAACATTTTTGCAGATAAAGCGGAACTGAAGATTACTTTGAATTTATCTCAGACCGCAGGTCAAAGATTAAATTGGAAGAGTCAGATTTTTGGTGAAATTGAAGTTGCACAAGGCGTTCGTTCGGTTTCAAAAATTGTTGAAATTGATGACCCACAATTGTGGTGGCCGAAGGGACAAGGAAATCAAAATTTGTACAAAGATGTTTGGTCATTATACGATAGCAATGGAAATCTTCATGACACACTTGCTTTTCGTTTTGGCGTGAGAAAATCAGAATTGATTCAAGAAAAGGATGATATTGGGACTAGTTATGAGATCAGCGTCAATGGCCGAACTATTTTTTGTAAAGGGGGTGATTATATTCCTCAAGATATTTTCCCAGCCAGGGTTTCTGATGTTCAAATAAAAAAAATGGTCGAAGATATGTCCTTGGCTAATTTTAATATGGTCAGAGTATGGGGAGGAGGATATTATCCGGACGACTATTTCTATGAATTATGCGATGAAAATGGAATTATGGTGTGGCAAGACTTTATGTTCGCATGTGCCATGTATCCTGGAGATGAAGCTTTTATTGAAAATGTAAAAAAAGAGTTTGATTACCAAATACCTAGAATATCGAGTCATCCATCGGTGGTATTATTCAACGGGAACAATGAGGTGGATGTGGCATGGAAAAACTGGGGTTTTCAAGCTAGGTATTTAATTTTTGGCAAAGAAGCAGATAAAATAGAATCAGATTACAAGCTATTATTTCAAAATGTACTACCAGAAAAAGTCAAAAATTGGAGCACCGTTCCCTATATCCATACTTCTCCACTTAGTAATTGGGGTAAGGACGAATATTATAACCATGGATCCCAACATTATTGGGGTGTTTGGCATGGTAAAGATCCAATAGAAGATTTTGGACGAAAAAGCGGACGGTTTAATGCCGAATATGGCTTTCAAAGTTTTCCACAAATGTCAACGATAGCAAGTTTTGCAGCTAAGGAAGATTGGGATTTGGAATCCGATGTTATGAAGCAACATCAAAAAAGCTATGTCGGAAACGGCATGATGCTAAAACATGCTAAAATTTTATACGGTCAACCAAAAACCTTCGAAGAATTTGTTTATTTTTCTATGGTAACACAAGCTAAAGCAGTTGGTATTGCGGTAGGAGCTCATAGAGCTCAAGCGCCGAGATGTATGGGAACACTTTATTGGCAAGTTAACGATTGTTGGACGGCTCCTAGTTGGTCCAGCATAGACTATTTCGGAAACTGGAAACCACTACATTTTCAAATACAGCGGGATTTTGCCGAAATAACGGTAGTAGAAAGAATAGATGAATTAGAGAAAGAAAAATATTTTCTTGTTTCGACTCATCCATCTGAGAAAAGTTTGAAAATTAAAACAACTTTGTTCGATTTGAAAGGTAGGGTATTGATCTCAAACGTCGATCAGGTTAATGTTTTAATGAATCACTCTACGGAGGTTTCTCAAATTACCCAAGAAAGCAAATTTAACAAGGACAATTTTGTGGTGAAAATTGAAATTAGTTCCAATGAAGTGGTTTTATTGGAAAGAACCTTCTCACATATTGTAGGAAAATTAAAACCGGCAAATTGCTCCGATGTGGATTATGACC
>JAHEMP010000176.1 GCA_024643585.1 Crocinitomicaceae bacterium
CAGAGTCGACATGAATCTCAATTAAATTAGCAGAATTCATATGCTCAATCTCAAATTTTTTGTTCTCCCAAAAAAGGGTCGATTCTAATTTGCTATCCTTCTGAAATTCAGGCAAAGCATCAATAAAATACATCCATTGAAAACGTCTGTCTCTTTTCATGAATATATAATTGAAACGTTCTTTGTTCATTTCGGAAAAATGAAGAATGCCGTTTTCAAATTGATGACTTAATGTAAGCTGAAAAACTATGCTAAAGCCAATTACGCCAATACTAATCGTTTTGAGTAGATAATTCGTTTTGTCCAATATAAATGCAAGTCCAACTGCATAAATTAAAGTAATATCAACCATAGGACGCATTCCAAGACTGCCTCCGTACCACCAGCACCACCAAGCAGCAGTGATATATGTGAAAATCAAAAAGAAAGAAAAAGTGACTGCCGTTTGAAACTTGAATTTTTTAAAGGTAAAAATAGCACCTAAAAAAGCGAATAGACACAAGGGCGCATAGATAAATAAGCCTTTTCTATAACCAAAAAGCACCTTCCATATAGGCGGATTATTCCAGTTTTCGAATGTTTCCGTGGAATATAGGTTGAAGTTAAAGTTTCCGGTTTGATAATACACATTCAAATATTGTATCAATACAATTACAATGAAACAAGTCAAGGCGGTGGTCACCTTAGTTAAAGACCCAAATAAATTAGCTTTTAAAAATTGCCAAGCTTCTTTAAACGAAGGGAAGCATGTAAAATATAGCAGCACTACAATGCCATTCACAGGTCTCAATAGTACGATCAATCCCAAGGTTAATGATAGTAAAGGCAATAAGTTAGCATTTCTACTTTCTTTCCAAAGGATTAGTAAATAGACAAAAAGAGCTATTATAGCAAAAGAGTATACATGAGAGGCCAAAGGCTCATCTATTGTATAAAAGAGTAAAGGAGTACCTATTGATACCCCAACAAGACTTATAGCAGCTGCTATTGGCGAGATCTTTAATTTCACCATGATTAAGTAGGATAAAAACAAGCCTAGAAGTAAAAAACATATAGCGCCAATAGCTATAGCTCGCTGATATGGGTAACTGTAGCCATCATCTTTATATTTGGGCGAATGAAACCAATGCGCCGTAAGAAAAAATGGCATTTGGCATATGGCAACCCCAGGAAAAAATTTGTTCATTCTTCCCGATTCTGGGGAAGCGTAATTTCCAAATTCTCCCATTTTAGCGTTAGGGTATTCAGGGACTATTGAATCCAGGAAGAAGTAATGCGGGTCATGGTAAATAAAATGTTGAGGTAAATAGGCATAATAACCAGAACCATCTGACCGAACAATAGGTCTATCTAAACGCTCAGTATCTTGCCAATTGTGTACTTTATTGCTTTGAAATTTCAATGCAACAGCCATCACAATTAATAGAATGAGAAGGACGACGCGTTTATCATTAAAAAGCTTAAGAATATTATTGACCATGCACTTTCTGTAAAAGATAATAGTCAAGTAGGACCAAAGCACTCATTGCTTCTACGATAGGCACAGCTCTGGGGACAACACAAGCGTCGTGACGACCTTTTCCTTGGATGGAACTGGTTCTCAAATCAGCGTCTATTGTATTTTGAATTTTAGCTATTGTTGCCACAGGTTTGAAAGCGACTCTAAAGTATATCGGCATGCCATTACTTATACCTCCTTGAATACCGGCCGAGTAATTTGTAACCGTTTTTCCACCCTCTTCGAATAGGTCATTGTGTTCTGATCCATTTTTTGTAACTGATTCAAAACCAGCGCCAAATTCAACTCCTTTTACAGCATTGATTGAAAACAATGCATGTCCCAAAACAGCATTTAATTTATCAAAAACAGGCTCGCCTAATCCGACGGGTACATTTACTATTTTACAAGCTACACATCCACCAATTGAGTCTCCAGATGCTTTTGTTTTCTCAATTAAGCTTTGCATTTCCGAGGAAACATTTGAATTCGGACAACGAAGAATTGAGGCTTCTATTTCATTTTCGGTGTAGGCCAGCTCATCACTATGTTGGTCTTCCCATGGCATGCGTATATCACCAACTTGGTCAACAAATGCCTGCAATTCTATTCCTTTTGTCTTTAAGTACTGAAGTGCCAATCCACCGGCAACAACTCGCGCAACAGTCTCTCTAGCCGAACTTCGACCGCCGCCTCTATGGTCGCGAATCCCATATTTTTGATCGTAAGCAAAATCAGCATGAGAAGGTCGGTAAACAACCTTATTGTTATCGTAATCTTTACTTTTAGAATCGTAATTGCGAATTAAAAATGCTATCGGAGTCCCTGTTGTTTTTCCTTCAAAAATTCCTGAAAGAAACTCTACATCATCATCTTCTTTGCGTTGAGTCGTTATTTTTGATTGACCCGGCTTTCGCTTGGCAACAAAACGATTTAATTCTTCAAAATCGATTTTAAAATTAGCAGGAAAACCGTCTAATATCCCGCCAATTCCAATTCCATGTGATTCACCAAAAGTGGTCAATTGAATTAGTTTGCCGAAACTCGATCCTGCCATTGTTTAGTTGCAAATAGTTTGTTCGGTTATTGCCAATATTTCGCGAACTTCTTCCAAGGTTGGGGCTTCTGCGTATGTTCTTAATACAGGTTCTGTCCCTGAGGGTCTAATCATCATCCATCGATCGTCGTCAAAAAAGTATTTAAAACCGTCAATGGTCTGTACTTCACGAACCTTATATTCTCCAAATGATTTATATGCGCCTGAATTGCAGTTGGATACAATTTTTTGTTTCAAGTTTTCAGTAATATGCAAGTCGCTTCGTTCAAAAGCAAATTTCCCAACAATTTGATATACTTCAGCAATTAAATCGTCCAAGGATTTTCCTGATTTTGCCATATATTCCCAAACGATAAGTCCCATCCATATTCCATCTCGTTCAGGAATGTGTCCTTTTACGGCAATTCCTCCTGATTCTTCACCGCCCAATAAAACGTCTTCTTCGACCATTATTCCGGCAATGTATTTGAAGCCAATTTTAACCACTTCGTATGGTAGGTTGTAATGCTCAGCCATGGTTTTAACCCTCGGTGTGGCGCTAAAAGCTGTTGCCACCTTACCATTCATTTGTTTGTATTTCACGAGGTAATGCACTAGCAAAAGTATGATGTGATGAGAATCGATAAATTCACCTTTTCCACTATACAAACCAATTCGATCGGCATCACCATCCGTCGCTAAAGCACAATCGATGTTTTTATTTTCTTTTATATAGTTTTCAAGTTCTTGAAGGTTTTTGGCAATAGGTTCTGGTGCCTGACCGTAAAAGGAAGGGTTCATTTCGCAATGCATCAATTTTACATTTGGCAAAATTCTAGGCATAACTTTTTGTCCTGCACCGTACATAGCATCGTACATTAGATTCAATCCACTTTTGGATATTGCCTCTAGATCGAAGTTTGCTTTGACGTGATCCACATAGCGCGTTTCCAAATCGTGCATTTCCAAAAGACCATTTGTGATGGCGTCATCTAGCGAAATGTTTTCAAGATCTAATCCATGATAATCTGGAATTATATCTTCAATTTTTTGAACCAATTCCGGAGATAGGGGACCACCGTAATGTGCTTTTAATTTGTACCCGTTGTAGCTCGGTGGATTGTGACTTGCAGTCAAAACAACACCTAGAGAAGCGTTTAACTGCTTGGTAGCCAAGGAAACCATAGGTGTTGAAACCATTTCAGTCGCCATTAGAACTTTTATTCCGTTGGAAATAAAAACTTTAGAAGCCACATCCATAAAAAGTTTGCCAGCAAAACGACAATCGTGTCCGATAACTACACTAGGTTCTTTAAAATTTTCATTTAGCCAAATAGCAGTTGCAACGCTCACACGCGCTACATTATCGGTTGTAAAATCTTCAGCGATGATTGCCCGCCAACCGTCTGTTCCAAATTTTATTTTTGTTGTCAAATTATTTCGTTTTTGAAAGGGTAAATATAAGTAAATCTTGAGATTCCGCTGTGTTTGGTTCTGAATAAACACCACCAAATTTCAATAATTTCGTAATTTGTAAAGTCTTTATGTTTTTGTTTTTGAGCGTTGTTACACCAAAAGTAAATCTTAGAGTTCATCCATTTTCTACTTGTAATTAAAAAAAGTTAAAGCATACGGCAAAATTTCATGCTAATCATAAAACAATTACCTTTCACGTTCTGTTTAACATACATATGATTGGTCACCGATTTTTGGAATTTGTTCCTGAGAAATTATCCCCTTTTGATAAACTTTTTGATTTATTCAAACAGCTACTTACCTATACAAGTGGAGAAGTGGATGAAGCACTCTCTTGGCTGACGGAATTGGATAAGGAGTATAAATTGACAACACCAGAGTATGGTATTGGTGATTTTATTCAAGAACTGAAAGATCGTGGATATTTAAAAGAACCAACGGATGGTTCAGGAGGATTTAAAATTACTGCGAAAACTGAGCAAAGTATTCGTCAGCAGGCGTTGGATCATATTTTCGGTAAAATGAAAAAAGGCAAAGGAGGCGACCATGGTTCAAGATTTGGTGGAGTTGGAGACGAAGCTTCGAGCGATACCAGAAACTATCAATTTGGGGATTCCATGCAAGATATTGCCATGCTGGAATCCATGAAACAAGCTCAAATCAACAATGGTATTGGCGAATTCGCTATGACCGAAAATGATTTGATTATTCGGGAAAGTGAATACAAAACACAAATGTCTACTGTTTTGATGATAGATATTTCTCATTCAATGATTCTTTATGGTGAGGATAGAATTACACCAGCCAAAAAAGTAGCCATGGCTTTGGCAGAATTGATAAAAAGAAAATACCCTAAGGATACCCTTGATATTTTAGTCTTTGGTGACGACGCCTGGCAAATTGAAGTGAAGGATTTACCTTATTTGTCTGTTGGTCCTTATCATACGAACACAGTTGCCGGTATGGAGTTGGCCATGGATTTGTTGCGCAGAAGAAAAAGCGCGAACAAGCAAATATTCATGATAACAGACGGAAAACCTACTTGCCTAATTGAAAATGGCAAATACTATAAGAATAGCTTTGGTTTAGATGATAAAATTTTAAGTAAATGCTTCAATTTGGCAAAAGCTGCGCGGCGACTTAAAATTCCAGTTACAACATTTATGGTAGCCTCGGATCCTTATCTACAGGAATTTGTGCATGATTTTACGGAAGCGAATAACGGCAAAGCTTTTTACACCTCATTGCAAGGACTCGGTGAGTTTGTGTTTGAGGATTTTGAACGAAACAAAAAAAGAACTTTTAGAAGATAATGATTATGAATTTACCAAAAAATC
>JAHEMP010000011.1 GCA_024643585.1 Crocinitomicaceae bacterium
TTCATTTTGCAGAAAATAATCTAAAATATCATTTTTGGATGCTCTCATTTTATTCTCAAAAACTCTGTCGAAGCGTAAATCTCCCGTTACAGAAGTATTTTTTATACCAACTCCTTCCAACAACAAACGAGAATTTTGGTCTTGAAGGAAGATGTGGTCAAACCGATTTAATACTTTTCTATAAAAACCGCCATACCACTTAAAATAAATTTGATTGGGTCTAAAAATGGCGCTTACTGAATAGATTCGGGCTCCGGATTTCCTTGCCTCCGATAAGTGGTTCGCCCAAAATTCATATTTAACGAAAAAAATGTTTTCGGCTGAAATTGATTTACAAAATTCGCGCGCATTGGAAGGAGTATCAAGTGGCAAATAGCAAACAGCATCAGCAGGATGATTTCTTTTGTGGTAATTTTTCATTCCCGATGGAGAAAAGAATGTGACCAACAAAAAATCTTCTGGAAATTCATTCTTCCAAGCCTCCATCAACGGCAGTCCTTGATCAAATTCACCTAGAGAGGCGCAGTGAAACCAAACTATTCTTCGATTATCCGTTTTAAGATTTTTCCAATCCTTTACTTTTCGACCTTCTATCCAGTCTTTTGCCTTAGGATTAAATAAAGAAGCGATTCGAATCGCTAAAAAATAAGTGAAAACGGATATGTTATAAATTACTGACATTAGTCGATATAGTAATCTTTAGGCAACCTTTTGTAGATTGGAATTATCCATCCTGCCCGCAATCCAAATTGGACGTCTAATCTGGTCTTGGTGGAAACCGGAATGTCTGGAGTGTCAAAAAATAGGGTCCTTTGGTTTTTGGTAAAACCTTCTTGGAAATAAAACCCTCCGTAAAAATTAACAAACCCTCTGTTCGCCATAAATTGATAACCAATAAATTGGTGCAGATTGACTCCATTTGTCATTCGGTCGTAACCCTTGCGGTAGTCCAATTCAATTTGCGGCACGACATGGAATGGGGTGTCGATTCTTAGCTTATAAGCTAAATACCCAATACCTGCGTGAACAAGAATTCCTGAATTGACATTTGGACTTAATATTGGGAAAAGTTTTCCTGCTGCAATGTTTACGTTTAGTCCTCGAGACGACAACGAAACTTGAGCAATATCGCCGCTTTGATCGGTAATGTTTCCTTTCGAGTCTCTGATATTTGCTAGTACATCTGGTAGACGTATTTGATTTCCAAAAAGAAAATTTGCATCGAGTCCCCAAAACCAATTTTTTGATGTTTTGTATCCAGTCATTAAACCTACATGGTTAATAAATCCGAATCGATCAGCCAAATCAGCTTGAGACCAATTTGCACCGTAGTGTACTCCAAGCATTGGAGTACTTATTATTGAGTCTGTTACATTTCTTTGAGCTAACATGAAGGCGTTGTTCAAAATCAAAAAGGATAGACTCAGTAAAAAACGTTTTTTCATGGAACCAAAATTACAATCTTTTTTTAGTTCTTTAAGTATGCATTGAATGAACTATATGTCAAATTGAATAAAGTGTTGGTTATCGTGTATTTCTTGCACTCTTAGGCTAAGAATGCCATAACTTTATCTTATATTTGCCACCGATTTTCATGTAAATAAAACGCAAGAATGAAAAATATTCAAATGGTTGACCTGATTACGCAGTATGCTGAAATTAAATCAGATGTCAATAGTGCTATACTTAATGTAATTGAAAATGCTCAGTTCATTAATGGACCGGAAGTGCAAAAATTCCAAGCAGAAATGCAAAATTATTTAGGAGTTAAACATGTTATTCCAGTTGCAAATGGAACCGATGCTCTTCAAATTGCCTTGATGGCACTTGATTTAAAACCAGGCGATGAGGTTATTACACCGTCATATACATATATAGCCACCACGGAAGTAATGGCCTTGTTGGGTTTAAAGCCTGTTTTTGTTGATGTAGATCCGGATACTTTCTGTATCAATTTCAATTTGATTGAGGCAGCCATAACACCCAAAACGAAAGCTATTGTACCTGTTCATTTGTACGGTCAGTCTGCTCCAATGAACGAAATAATGGCAATTGCAAACAAACACAATTTGTTTGTTGTGGAAGATAACGCACAGGCTATTGGTTGTGATTATTATCATACGGATACTAAAATTTCAAAAACGGGGACAATTGGTCATATTGGATGTACGTCGTTTTTCCCGTCCAAGAATTTAGGTTGTTATGGTGATGGCGGAGCTATGTGTACGAATGATGATGATTTGGCGGCAAAAATTAGAATGATAGCTAATCACGGTCAAAGCAAAAGATATTATCACGATGTGGTTGGTTGCAATAGTCGATTGGATAGCATTCAAGCCGCTGTTCTTCGTATTAAATTACCAAAATTGGATGCATATAACGATAAAAGAAGAGCTGTTGCCGACGCTTATGATACCTACTTTTCTCAATATCCAGAAATTAAAACTCCAGTTCGTGCTTTGAATTCGAAACATGTATTTCATCAATATACGGTTCAACTAGAAGGCATAGACAGAGATGCAATGCAGACTTTTTTAGAGAGCAAAGGAGTTCCTTCAATGATTTACTATCCTGTTCCAGCGCACAAACAAAAAATGTTCGAACATTTTGGAAGTGCTTCAACAGATTTACCAGTGACGGATTGGTTAACCAAAAGGGTAATTTCCTTTCCAATTCATACTGAAATGGAAGAAGAACAATTGAATCATATTTGTCAATCTATTGGCGCATTTATAGAATCCCAGAGATAGAATGAAGAAAATCGCAGTTATTGGCACAGGCTATGTTGGACTAGTTTCTGGAACTTGTTTTGCGGAAACGGGTAACGACGTAATTTGTGTGGACATCGATAGTACCAAAGTCGAAAAAATGCGCCGTGGCGAAGTTCCAATTTACGAACCCCATTTGGACGTTGTTTTTGAGAGAAATATCAAACAAAATAGATTGCGATTTACAACTGATATAGTTGAAGCAGTCAATTCTTCAGAAATCATCTTTTTGGCTTTGCCAACTCCTCCAGGAGAAGATGGGTCTGCTGACCTTAGTTATGTTTTAGGTGTTGCAGATCAGTTGGGGAAGATAATGACATCCTATAAGGTTATTGTAGATAAGTCGACTGTCCCTGTCGGCACCGCAGAAAAGGTTCACGCTGCGATTGCTAAAAATGCAACAGTAGATTTTGCAGTTGTCTCTAATCCAGAGTTTTTGAGAGAGGGATTTGCAATCGATGACTTTTTAAATCCTGATAGAGTTGTAATTGGGACTTCTGATCCTCGTGCTGCGAAAATTATGGAAGAGTTGTACAAACCTTTCATCAGAGATGGTCATCCTTTAATTGTAATGGACGAAAAATCAGCTGAGTTGACAAAATATGCTGCCAATGCTTTTCTGGCTACGAAGATTACTTTCATGAATGAAATTGCAAATTTTTGCGAGAAAGTTGGTGCGGATGTTGATTGGGTGAGACAAGGAATTGGTTCTGATTCAAGAATTGGACACAAATTTCTTTATCCTGGAATTGGTTTTGGAGGAAGTTGTTTCCCAAAAGACGTTAGCGCACTTTTAAAAAGTGGAAAAGCAGCTGGATATGACTTTGAAATCATAAACAGTGTTTTGGAAGTAAATGAGAAGCAAAAAGTCACAATGGTTCAAAAAATAACGAATCATTATGGTTCGAATTTGAAAGGGAAACATTTTGCTTTGTGGGGCTTAGCTTTCAAACCAGATACAGATGATATCCGCGAAGCATCAGCTTTGTATATAATTAAAGAGTTGCTTGAAATGGGGGCTACTATTTCTGCCTATGATCCGGAAGCAATGGAAAATGTAAAAGGTGTGTTGGGAACCAAAATTGATTTCGCGGATAACCAATACCAAGCTTTACTTAATGCTGATGCTCTTCTAATTGCAACCGAATGGGGTGCTTTTAGAAATCCTGATTTTGACAAGATAATTTCAACGTTGAAAGAATCCGTGATTTTTGATGGTAGAAACATTTACGAATTAGACCAAATGAAAAAACTCGGTTTTGTATATTATTCTGTAGGAAGACAAGTAGTCGACGAATCTAAAGGTTAAAATGGAAAGAAGAAAAAAGATATTGATTACCGGAGCTGCTGGATTTTTAGGATCGCATCTTTGTGACCGTTTCATCAAAGAAGATTACCATGTTATTGGCATGGACAATCTAATTACGGGTCAATTGAAAAATATCGAGCATCTTTTTTCTTTAGAAAATTTTGAGTTTTATCACCACGATGTTTCTAAATTTATTCATGTTCCGGGTGAGTTAGATTATATTCTTCATTTCGCTTCACCGGCAAGTCCAATTGATTATTTAAAAATTCCTATCCAGACCTTGAAGGTAGGGTCTTTAGGAATACACAATTGCCTTGGTCTAGCAAAAGCTAAAGGTGCAAGAGTATTAATAGCTTCAACATCAGAGGTGTATGGCGACCCGAGTGTTCATCCACAACCTGAGGAGTATTGGGGGAATGTAAACCCAGTCGGACCTAGAGGTGTGTATGACGAAGCAAAAAGATTTCAAGAAGCTATCACCATGGCTTACCATACTTTCCACGGCGTTGAAACGAGAATAATTAGGATATTTAACACGTACGGACCTAGAATGCGACTGAACGATGGTCGTGTTTTACCTGCGTTTATTGGTCAAGCTTTGCGTGGCGAAGATTTGACAATTTTTGGAGATGGATCACAAACACGATCTTTCTGCTATGTAGATGATTTAATTGAAGGAATTTACCGTTTACTTTTAAGTGATTATTCTCAACCGGTTAATGTTGGAAATCCTGACGAAATATCTATCGCTGATTTTGCGGAAGAAATAATAAAACTGACAGGTACAGATCAAAAAGTTATCTACAAAGATTTACCGACAGACGATCCAAAACAACGTCAACCAGACATTACCAAGGCAAGAGAAATTCTAAACTGGGAACCGAAAGTTTCTCGTTCTGAAGGTTTGAAAATAACATACGATTATTTTAAAAGTTTGTCCCAGGATGAGTTGAATCGGATAGATCACAACAATTTTGACAAATACATTATACGATAAATGGATTATTTCGCGCACGAAACGGCTTTTATAGATGAGGGTTGCACCATTGGTGAAGGAACGAAGATTTGGCATTTTTCCCACATTATGCCAAATTGTAAACTTGGAAAAGGCTGCAACATTGGTCAGAATGTAGTGGTGTCTCCTGATGTCATTTTAGGCAACAATGTTAAAGTGCAAAACAATGTTTCTATCTACACGGGAGTTGTATGTGAGGATGATGTTTTTTTAGGGCCATCAATGGTTTTTACGAATGTCATTAATCCGCGAAGTGCAGTTAACCGAAAAAGTGAATATGCAAAGACTGTCGTGAAAAGAGGAGCAACAATTGGTGCAAACGCGACAATTGTTTGTGGCCATGATATTGGCGAATTCGCTTTTGTTGGAGCAGGCGCAGTGGTTACAAAAACAGTCCCAGCATATGCTTTAGTGGTCGGAAATCCCTCACGTCAGATGGGGTGGATGAGCGAGTTTGGACATAGGTTGACTTTTGATGCTTCAGGAATTGCAATATGTGAAGAAAGCGGAGAAAAGTATAAATTAGAAAACAATACGGTAACGAAATTATAAGATATGAGCGCTCTTGAACAAAAGATAAAATTTGCCGTTGTCGGTGCAGGCCACATCGGAAAACGCCACGCAGAGATGATTCGTCGTGAAGATGAAGCGGAATTGGTAGCAATGGTAGACGTTCGGTCAAAAGAAGAATGTAATGCTGAAGATTTTGACGTTCCTTTTTTTACAACCGTTGAAGATTTAATCAATTCTGGAATTGATTTTGACATTGTAAACATTTGCACACCAAATGGCTTGCACGCGAGTCAAAGTCTTTTAGCGTTAGAGGCTAAAAAGCACGTCGTTGTCGAAAAACCAATGGGTTTGAGCAAAGACAATTGCGAAAAAGTAATATTCAAAGCACTTCAAGAATCAAAACAAGTTTTTTGTGTGATGCAAAACAGATATTCTCCCCCGTCAGAGTGGATAAAATCAATTGTGAGCGAGGGAATTTTGGGTGATATCTTCATGGTTCAGTTGAATTGCTATTGGAACAGAGACGATCGATACTATAAAGCAGGAGGATGGAAAGGTTCGAATGATTTGGACGGAGGAACATTGTTTACTCAATTTTCGCACTTCATCGATATCATGTATTGGTTGTTTGGAGATATTGATAATATTCAAGGTAAATTTGCCGATTTTACGCACAAACATGTTACAGATTTCGAAGATTCAGGTTTTGTAAATTTTGACTTTATAAACGGAGGAATGGGTTGTATAAATTACTCTACGTCTGTTGTTGAGAAAAACCTTGAATCTTCCATGACGGTTATTGGTTCAAAAGGTAGCGTAAAGATTGGTGGGCAGTATATGAATGAGGTTGAAATTTGTAATATCCCTGGATATGAAATGCCAGAATTGGCTCCTACGAATCCGGGTAATGACTATGGTCAATACAAAGGCTCTGCTGCCAACCATAATTACGTAATTAAAAATGTAATTGACACAATAAAAGGTAGAACTACCATAACTACGAATGCGCTAGAAGGCCTAAAAGTGGTTGAAATAATTGAACGAATCTATAAAGTAAGAAATGAACAATTCAATTTATAATAAATTAATTAACAAAGAAGAAACCCTTGCCGTTGTTGGTTTAGGTTATGTAGGGTTACCAATTGCTTTGGCTTTCGCAAAGAAAATTAAAGTGATAGGTTTTGACATCAATGCGGAACGCGTTGAAATGATGCGTAACAACATTGACCCAAGTAAAGAATTGGAATCAAATGCCTTCGACAATTGTGATATTACTTTCACAAATTCAATTGAAGATTTGAAAGCAGCTACATTTTTTGTGGTAGCGGTTCCAACACCAATAGATGAGCATAACTTGCCTAATTTATCTCCATTGCTTTCAGCTAGTAAAACGGTTGCGAAGGCTTTGAAAAAAGGTGATTACGTTGTTTTTGAATCTACTGTTTATCCAGGATGTACAGAAGAAGATTGTATTCCTTTGCTCGAGGAGAAAAGTGGATTGAAATGGCACGAAGACTTTAAAGTAGGATATTCACCGGAAAGAATCAATCCAGGGGATCAAGTGCATACCTTGCAAAATGTGGTCAAAGTGGTTTCAGGATGCTCCGAAGAATCTTTGGAAAACATTGCGAAAACCTACGAACTGGTTGTTGATGCAGGAGTTCATCGTGCTGCCTCAATCAAGGTTGCCGAAGCTGCCAAAATCATTGAGAATACCCAACGTGATGTGAATATTGCATTGATCAATGAGTTGTCATTAATATTCAATCGTATGGGAATAAATACCTACGATGTTTTAGAAGCAGCTGGTACAAAATGGAATTTCTTGAAATTTTTCCCAGGATTAGTCGGTGGACATTGTATTGGGGTAGATCCATATTATTTGACGCATAAAGCTCAGCAAGCAGGCTATCACTCGAAAGTAATTACAAGCGGTCGTTATGTGAATGATTCAATGGGCTTCTACATTGGTAAGCAGACGGCGAAGAAAATTATTTCGCAAGGAAAACATATCCAAGATGCTAAGGTTTTGGTAATGGGCGCGACCTTTAAAGAAGATGTTAGTGATATTCGAAATTCGAAAGTAATTGATGTCGTGAAAGAACTCAAATCCTTCCAAGTGCATGTTGATTTAATAGACCCGCATGCTTCTTCTGAAGAAATGTTGCATGAATACGGTGTCGGATTAATCGATAAACCAACGAATGATTATGACGCCATAATTGTGGCCGTAAATCACAGAGAATACCAGTCCTTAAAAGAAAGCGATTTTAAAGCGCTTTTGAAGGATGGAAAAGGAATTTTTGTTGATATAAAGGGTATTTTTAGAGGGAAAATAAATGATCTTGAATACTGGAGTTTATAAAGGAAAAGCGAGATGAAGGTCTCGCTTTTTTAATAAATGAAAAAATAAAACGTTTAGAGAAAAATGTTCAGCAATTTTAATATGATTGACAACGAAAAATTTACCAAAAGAATTTTGATAACTGGTGGGGCAGGATTTATAGGTTCTCACCTTGTTCGTCTTATGGTAAATAAATACCCAGATTACAAAATAATCAACTTCGACAAACTTACCTATGCTGGTAATTTGGAAAATTTGAAGGACGTTGAAAATGCTGAAAACTATTTTTTCGAGAAAGGGGATATTTGTTCGAAAGCGAATGTAGAAAAAGTATTTGCAGAAAATGCAATAACGGATGTTATTCATCTTGCAGCTGAATCGCATGTAGATCGAAGTATTGAAGGCCCACTTGAATTTGTTATCACGAATGTTTTGGGGACTGTCAATCTTCTGCAAATAGCAAAGGAAAAATGGTCAAAAAATGAAGACCATGTTTTTCATCACGTATCAACGGATGAGGTGTATGGAAGTTTAGGTGAGGAAGGTTTGTTTCATGAATCAACACCCTATGATCCGCGAAGCCCTTATTCAGCCTCTAAAGCTTCAAGTGATCACTTTGTCAACGCATTTTATCATACGTATGGTTTACCTATTAAAATGTCGAACTGCTCAAACAACTACGGCAGTCATCATTTTCCCGAAAAGTTAATACCACTCATGATTAACAATATTCTTCAAAAAAAGCCACTTCCTATATATGGTAAAGGAGAAAATATAAGAGATTGGTTGTGGGTAGAGGACCATGCAAAAGCAATTGACACGATTTTCCATAAAGGAAAAATTGGTGAATCCTACAACGTTGGCGGACTCAATGAGTGGAAAAATATAGACTTGGTGAAGTTCCTTTGCAAGGTGATGGATGAAAAATTAGGTCGTCAAAAAGGTGAAAGTGAACAATTACTTACGTATGTGTCGGACAGGGCAGGTCACGATATGCGGTATGCGATAGATGCATCTAAACTTGAAAAAGAATTGGGCTGGACACCATCCATTACATTTGAAAAAGGATTGGAGTTGACAGTAGATTGGTACCTTGAAAACAAGGAATGGATGGACCGAGTGACCTCAGGAGGATATCAAACGTATTACGAAAACATGTACGACAAGCGCTAAAATGAGCATACTTAAAAATTGGTTAGGCAGAAGTTCAGTTTCAGATTTTGATTTTTCAAAATTAGGCACCGACATGCATAGTCACTTAATTCCAGGTATAGACGATGGCTCAAATAGCTTGGAAGAATCGATCGACATGTTGTTAAAATTCAAGAACCTAGGATATAAAAAAATAATAACCACACCTCATATAAAAACGGGCGTCTTTGATAATTCATCTGATTTGATTTTATCCGGGGCGAAATTGGTGCAAGACGAAATTAAAAAAAGAAATATTGATATTGAATTCGAGGCTGCAGCAGAATACTTTTATGACTTTTCTTTCATCGAAAAAATAGAAAAAAACGATGTTTTGACCTTTTCAAACAATCATGTTTTGGTTGAATATTCTTTTAATCAAGCCCCCATGGGCGAAAACGAGATGTTTTTCGCTCTTCAGATGAAGCAATACAACCCCATTCTAGCGCACTTTGAAAGATATCCCTATTATCATGGGTCGACTAGAAAAGCGGAGGAACTAAGAAATAAAGGGATAAAAATTCAAGTTAATCTGTTGTCTCTCTTTGGTCATTATGGTCCCCAGATTCAAAAACAAGCAGCTCTTTTAATTAAAGAAAGACAAGTAGATCTGCTGGGAAGTGATTGTCATAGAATTGAACATTTACAATTTCTTGAGAAAAATTTAAAGAATGACCTATTGAACAGGGCGGGAGATTTAGGCTTGTTTAACAATCAGCTTTAATTTTATTTACCTAGGTAGGTATGTTTTCTTTACTTTTACCTCAAAAAATAGTATGATGTACCTTATCGTGATTCTCTTTATAGTTTTGGCAATTGTATTTTGGCAATTAAATAGCAGCAAGCAATACAATTTTGTTGCAATTTTTCATGGTCTAGCGACTATTGGTGCGCTGTTTTTAATCGGAGTTGATATTTCCGATGTAGAAGGCGAATCAATACCAACAAGTCTTTTAATCCCTTCCGCATTGTCCGTTATACTTGTAGCAAATATGGTTTTTTCTCATTTCTGGAAAAAGAAAAGTGCTTATTGGCCACCAATTTTCATATTAATCTCGTCATTGGCGGTTGTCTATTCTCTGAATAAACTATTTGATTACAATGGTTTTCAAATTGATTTGACTGCAATTTCAATTGCCATATTGCCGTTTTTGGGTTCATTAATAGAACCAATAGCCACAATGAAAGAAAATGTATTGGCTAAATTTTTTAAAATTGATTTCAAAAGTAGACGAGGGATTTCTCGATCGATTTACTTTTTCTTGATTGGTGCTTTATTGTTGTTTGCGCATTTCGTTGGTTCCTATATTGGCGTGGCAATGTTGACCATCGGTTATGCAGCAAGTCTATTCTACGGTAAAAAATCTTCGGCTTTGTGGAATATGTTATTGGCATTGTTAGCGATATCTACTTTGGGTCATTTTGCAATTGAATCAAATATCACAGAAAGCTCTTTGCTGTTGGGAAGGGTTTTAGCAGGTGTGTTTTTCAGTGGGTTCATAGCCTTGTTCGTTAATACTATGCAGAAGGCTAGAAAAAATAAAACACTCGGTGTCATTTTGTGTTGGTTTTTAATGCTCTTCTTGCCGTCGATATTGATTCTAGCAGTGACGCAAAATATAAACTTTGGTGGAGGAGATGCATTTCTTGGTCTTCTTGTCGGTTTTTCTCTTTCTGCGGCTTACGGCATTAATACCAGAAAAAACGACACAGTACTTTCATTGTATTTCGTTTTAGGGATCCTTTTATTACCCTTAACGATAAACAAAGAGGAAGAACAAATGACTAAAATAACCGTCTCAAATGGCTCAGAAGCAAAAGTGGAGGATCCTTTTGAATTAGAAGGAAAGGAAATCACCTTGACGGGAGAGTATAAAATTGTAACTGAGAACTCCCAATTGACTTTTGAACTTGGTCAAGTTGGAGGCAGAACAAAAGGGGCTTTTAAAAGCTTTGAAGGAACTTTTACTTTTGGGGATGCGCATAAGTTAAATGTATCACTTCCTGTAAAAAGTTTAACCACTTTTAATAGTTACAGAGATGAATCGCTTATGGAGGAAGCGTATTTCGATGAGAGCGAATTCCCGAGCATGAGTTTCGAGTCAACCTCATTCACGGCAAATAATACAGGTTACGAAGTTGTAGGTAAATTTACAATGTTGGGTCAGACAAGAGACCTCGTTATGCAAATGAAATATTTGGGTAAATCTGATGAGAATTCAAATGAAGTTTTTATCGGAAAATCGAGTTTGAACCGCGTGGATTTCGGAATGAAATCTGACCCTAAAGAAGGAAATATTGTGGATTTTCAATTCAAGGTAGAATTGGCGAAATAGATTAAAAGTACAGCCAACTCCCTGTCAATTGATTCCCATCAATTATCAAGGTTGGAAAAGGTATTTTTATGAAATGGAGTGGGCGTAATAAAGATTTTATCCATTTTTTCTGGATTGGCAATTCTCTAACGTCCAAATCCAAAGAAAATAGATATTGCCTTCTAGCCTGGAATACTTGATCCTCAGTAACGTAAATGTTTTTGTCTCCAATTAGTTTTTCTTCAATACTATAACCAACTGAAAAACATAACCAAGCAGGTAATTTCCAATTGTCTGTAAATTGTCGTGGTGAAAAACTTAGCCAATAGGTTTGACCATTGTAATCTTTCAATAGACTTTCACTAAAACTAGATCCCAATACCTGAGGTCTGTACGCAGCATATTCTGTAGGATGATAGGAGAATTTCATCAAAAGTCTTTGTTCAGACCAAATTAATTGTTGAGCAACAAAGGAGGCTGACCCAAGCGCATTTGCCGCCATATCATACCAGGAGAAACCCCAATCCGAGTTTCTTCCATCCAAAATTTCCAAACTAGTTTGAAAGCCAAAACCAATTCCAGCACCTATCCATGTACTCGTTTTTTCGGAAAGACCTGTCCATTTATATATTCTGTAATTTGCCTCACTAATATGATAAGAGGAATAATAGTGCCCTATTTTATCCATTTGCAACCATTCTTTACTATCGTCAAAAGAATGAAATTTGACCTTCTCAAATTCGTCGTACCATACCGTAGATAGGTATAAAATGCTGCCAGACCAAATTGATCCAGTCGCAGTTGAAGCAAGAATCAATCTTTTTTTGTTTAGTTGAGAGCTTGTCAAACTGTCATTATATTGGCTGTAGCTGTTCAATCCTGAAAAAGATGAAACCAAGAAAAAAAGAATACCAATTATTTTCACATTTCGAAATTACAATATTATCGTCTTTTCATTGTTAACATTTAAATGAATAACCACAAAAACTTAGGAACTGATTTAAGTATTTTTGAGAAAAGACAAAAAAGAAATGAACGCGATACGGAAAGACTGGACAGAAATTAAAACGAACGACAGTTGGGCAATATTCAAAATAATGTCAGAATTTGTAGAAGGCTATGAAAGAATGGCACGAATTGGACCTTGTATTTCAATCTTTGGATCGGCAAGGACAAAACCAGAGAATAAATATTACGAATTGGCCGTCGAAATTGCAGACAAATTAGCTCAGGTCGGATATGGAACAATAACTGGAGGCGGACCAGGGATTATGGAGGCTGCAAATAAGGGAGCTCAACAGGGACAGGGTATATCTGTGGGTTTAAATATTGATTTGCCCTTTGAACAAAATCACAATCCATACATAGACCAAGAGCACAATCTGGAATTTGATTACTTCTTCGTTCGAAAAGTGGTATTTGTCAAATATTCACAAGGTTTTGTAATACTCCCTGGTGGTTTTGGAACGTTGGATGAACTTTTTGAAGCCTTGACTTTAATTCAAACTAAAAAAATAAATAAACGACCTGTAGTACTTGTAGGGTCTGAATATTGGAGTGGGCTTGTGGATTGGATAAAACAAACCATGCTGAATGCTGAGAATAACATCAATGAAAAGGATATGGAGTTATTGAAGATTGTTGACACAGCTGATGAGGCCGTTCAACATATCGAGGAATTCTACAGAACAAATGAACTTACACCAAATTTTTAATATGCTTAAAAGCCACTATATCTGTGCTTAGAATTCCTATATTTGTTCTTCGAAATTTGGTGAAATGGAGTTTTTTAAAAATCTGAAACAGTTTGTCTTGTCAAAGCATTTTCTGAAAATATCAGGGATTATTGTTTTGATTTATTTGGTAGTCGTTGGTGGGACTGTGTTTTATTTGGATTCTTACACCAATCACGGTGAGAAAATACCAGTCCCAAATTTGGTCGGACAAAATGTAAATAACATTTCCGCTCTTTTAGAGGAAAAAGGATTAAAATTTGAGATTGTTGATCACGTTTATAATCCAAAATTAGCCGAAGGCACCATCATTGAGCAAGATCCAGAAAAAACTGAAAAGTCGAAAATTTTTGTAAAAGTTGATCGAATTATTCGCTTGAGAGTGTCGAAACGAAGTCAGTTGGTGGAAATGCCAAGTTTGATTGATAAATCAGAGAGATTTGCAACGACAATACTGAAAAACAGAGGATTACGACTAAAGATAACCTACAAAAACACACCTGAGTCTCATGGTGCAGTAATCGAACAACGTTTTAAAGGAGCTCGGATCAAGGAAGGAACGAAAATCCCAATTGGTTCTACTGTTTTATTGATAGTTGGCCGTTATGAAGGAGGGATGCCTGTGCCTGTAATAAATTTGTATGGCTTAACAATAAGTGAAGCAAGAGAGCGTTTATCTCAATTAGCAGGAATTACCTTTTTTCCAATTTGTCAAGATTGTGTAACAGCGTCTGATTCGTTAAACGCAAGAATTGGGTCACAAACACCAGAATACGAAGAAGGGGCAATGATGCCATCGGTTGGAACCGTTTCCGCAACTGCAGTTTTGAATTTACCGCCTTTGCCTCCAGCTGAATCGCCTGAATAAGAAAAAGAATTAAATGAAAAGTATATTATTTTTTCTCCTACTATTTAGTCTAGATTCTTTCGCCCAAATTGAGAAAGAGCTGCCAATTTTAGGAAATCAAGATCTTTATCCCGAAAAAGGAACGGTCCCTCAAAAAATAAATGTTGGAACATTTGATTCTACCTTTATATATGCTTCCGACACTTTAAGCTTGCCATTTTTTGATGATTTTAGTAAAAACAAATTTCAAAAGTACAATGCGCTTCCAACAGATCCTGGAGTTAGTTCGGTACAGAAATTCGCTTTACTTGATCCTTTAGACATTCCTTTGCCCGCAAACGCAATATTCTCTTTGAACCCAACTTATCACAGATATGTAAATTCTGTAGCGGGCACTTATACAGATACATTGCTGCCATCACAAAGCATCCAAATAGGCTCTTTAGTTTCCTATCCTGTTGCCTATGCAACAACAAGTGTTTATCCTGCTTACATTATCATTGATACGATAGATTTTCCAAATTCAATTGACACGTTATTAGTGACTGATAATATTGTGGTACAAGATTCAGCTCGTCAATTTTTCAAACAACTGAACGACCCCAATTCATTTTGGTTGGACAGTAGAGCTTATCACAATTATCACTTCGCGGTGAAACCTTGGACAATTGGTGTTGCAACTTTTGATGGAATAGATGATAAAGGTTATCCTTATTCTTTTGGATCGAATGTATCCGATTATGCAGATGTTTTAACTTCTAAACCCCTTGATTTGTCGAGTCAAGTTCTAGGTGATTCAATTTATCTTTCTTTCCTCTTTCAACGACAAGGTTTTGGCGAGGAACCGGAAGAATCGGATTCTTTGACTTTACAATTTTACAATCCGGTTACCAACGTTTGGAAAAGAGTCTGGGCTGCAAATGGTGGTCCTGCAGCTGATTTTCGAACCGCTCATATTCCAATCACGAACCCAGACTATTTTAACAACGGATTTCAAATGCGCTGGAGAAATTATGGTTCTTTGGCCGGTGGTTTAGATCATTTTCATTTGGATTATGTCAATCTACGTCAAGGTTCATTTTCTAATGATACCTTATTTAAAGATTTTGCTTTTTCATACCCTACAGGAACTTTATTAAAAAATTACACTTCCGTCCCCTGGGATCATTACAAGAATAATTTTTCTGGTAAAATGAACGACCAAACAGAAATAGTTGTTCGCAATGGAAGTAATTTAACCGAAAACAATTTAGATGGGTCATTGGTCATTTCCTATAACGGAACGACTGAAGGGAATTACATCTTACCTGCACAGACGCTATCAGGGGGAAATATAAACTATGGACCACGAACAACATACACTTCGTACCATGATTTTTCTACAGGCTATCATTTTGATGAAACAAAGTCAGGCACAAAACAGACATTTGATATTACTACCACTGCAACAGCTCAATTCACCGATTTCACTGGAAATGACACTTCGTATACCCAACAGTACTTTGCAAACTATTATTCTTATGATGATGGAACTGCCGAGAGAGCCTACAGTTTCAATGTAGCGCAAGGTCGTTTGGCCGTTCAATTTACACCTTATGAAGCTGATTCTGTGATTGGAGCATTAATAAATTTTGTGCCTGCTGTAATCGACGCTGAAAATGAACTTTTTATTCTAACGCTTTGGAATGATAATAATGGAGTGCCGGGTAATGTCTTGTACGAAGACAATTTGTTTTATCCGAAACAGCCTCGTTACGAAACAACAAACAATAAGTTTGTTCAATACTACTTTGATGATACGGTCAAAGTGCGCGTTGACGGAAGCTTTTTTATAGGCTTTAGACAATTTGATGCTGAGCCATTAAACATAGGTCTTGACAAAAATCACGATAACTCTAATAAGAATTTTTTCAGTCTGAACGGGGGAGCCTCATGGACCCAATCTAGCATCCCAGGTACATTGATGATACGTCCAATATTTTCAACAAGTTTGGATGCGGAACTTGGGATAGAACAAAAAATGATTTCAGAGACAAAATATATTCTTTATCCAAATCCGACGAAAGATTTTGTGACTTTGAAAAGTGAAAATCAAAAGCCTGTAGATGGAATGCAATTGTTTAATTTACAAGGACAATTAATAAAAGAAACTCCTGACAATCAATTGGACTTAAGTGATATTAATGCAGGAATTTATTTGGTTAGACCAATTGGTTCGACGCAAATAATTAAGTTGATAAAAGAATAATGAACGAAGAAATAGAAGATAAAAACCTCATCGAAGATGAGGAAGAATTGTTTGAACATTATCGATTTATTGCCGAACCAGGTTTAGTTATTGTCCGCATAGATAAATTCTTGATGGACCGTATGCCAAATACTTCTCGCAGCAAGATTCAAATAGCTGCGAAAAATGGGACAGTACTGGTTAACGATCAAAAAGTAAAGCAAAATTACAAGGTCAAACCAAAAGATGAGGTTACAATCGTACTTCCATATCCAATGCGAGAAATTGAACTTTTACCGGAAAACATTCCGATTGAAGTCGTTTTCGAGGATGAGGTTTTGGCAATAGTTAATAAGCCGAGTAACATGGTTGTTCATCCCGGATTTGGAAACTATCAGGGAACTTTAGTTAATGCTTTGGTCTATCATTTTAATAATCTTCCACATAAAATTCAGGATTATTTTGGGCGACCCGGATTAGTGCACAGATTGGATAAACACACCACCGGTTTGATGGTGATTGCAAAGACGGAGCAAGCCTTAACTCACCTAGCAAAACAGTTTTACGATAGAACCACAGAACGACGTTATTGGGCCTTAGTTTGGGGAGATGTTGCCGAAGCCGGGACAGTTACAGGAAATTTGGGGAGGTCTTTGAAAAACAGAAAATTGATAACCGTTTTTCCAGATGGAGATTATGGCAAACATGCCGTAACCCATTACACCCCCATACGTAATTTTGGTTTGGTTACTCTTGTGGAATGCAAACTTGAAACAGGCCGTACTCATCAAATACGCGCTCACATGAAACATATTGGGCACACTTTGTTTAACGACAAAGAATATGGCGGAGATTCGGTTCTGAGAGGGATGAAAAATGCTAAGTACACTCGTTTTATTGAAAATTGTTTTGATTTAATAGAAGGTCAGGCTTTGCATGCCAAAACACTTGGCTTTGAACACCCTGTAACGAAAGAATATATGAGATTTGATTCAGAATTACCTTCTGGATTTGCTGAGATTCTTAGAAAATGGGAAAGCTATACAAGTGACCTGAAATAATATTCCGTATAAATCTGAATTGTTTAAAATTTAACTATTTGACACATTATTAATTTTAATCGGGTATTTTGACTATTTTTATCAAGCTAATAACGCATAATTAGAAATTTCGTATTAAATTCGAACTTCAAATAAGTACGACCAATACATTAAAAAGTCTTAATTTATGACTATGACTGTAAATAAAACCCTTGCTTTCTTAACATTTTTATTGCTGACTGTTTCGCTTTCAGCTCAACCAATGTCGCGACTTTATCGCGAAGCGAATCGAATGTTCAATGATGAAAAGTACTGTGAAGCAGCTGATAAATGTGAAAATGCCTACAAACAATTAACAAGAAAAGGTAAAAAGGCAAAGAAGTACAAAGGTTCAATGGCTTTTAAAACGGCAGAATGCTACAAGAACACAGAACATTATAAAGATGCTCAAGAATGGTACGATAGAGCTCTTTTATTGGATTATCAAGAAACGAATCCTAAAACTCTGTTGTACAATGCAGCTATGTTGCAACAAATGGGGGAATTTAAAAAGGCTATTGATAATTTGAATGAATACAAAAAGTTAGTCCCAAATGATATGTTGGCTGATGTAAGAATTCAGTCGTGCCAATCAGCTAAAGACTTTAAAGCAGACAAGACGAGATACGTAGTAGAAAACCAACGAAATATCAACAAGCCATCTTTTGATATGGCGCCTGTTTTTGGAGATAGAAAAGAATCTAAATTGTTTTTCTCATCAAGTAGAGCTGGAAGCACAGGCAATGGCACTGACCCACGGTCTTGTGAAAACTATATGGATATTTGGGTTTCCCAAACAGATAAAAAAGGAAACTGGGGTGAGCCTACTTTATTGATAGGTGAAGACATCAATACAGAAGATAACGAAGGTACGGTATGCTTCGATGGACGTAACAAAACAATGTTCTTCACGAGATGTCCAAACATGAAGAAAATGAATTTGGGATGCGACATTTGGATGTCTGAGGCAAAAGGAAAAGATGAATGGAAAGAACCTACCAAAGTTGTCCTTAAATCTAGCGATTCTGTTTCAGTAGGTCATCCGTGCGCATCTGAAGACGGTAGAACACTTATTTTTACAAGTGATATGGCTGGTGGATATGGCGGTCATGACTTGTGGATATCAACATACGATCGTAAATCAGACTCTTGGTCAGGACCAAAAAATTTAGGACCTGAAATCAATACTTCAGGAAATGAAATGTTTCCAACATTCGCTAAGAATGGCGATTTATTTTTTGCTTCCGATGGCCACCCTGGTTTAGGGAATTTGGATATATACAGAGCAGCAAAGGTTGGTGAAGATTTTAAATGGGAAAACACAAAAAACATGGGTTACCCAATTAATTCTGAAGCGGCAGACTACGCGTTGTACGAGTATACCGAAACAAAAGGGTACTTTACATCAGAAAGAAAAGGTGAAAATGGGGAATACAAAGGTGATATTTACTCTTATGAGTTGCCACCGAATCTTTACGACTTAAGATTGTCATTAACTGAACTTGGAAATAGTTCTGAGGTAGTTGCGAATGCTAAAGTTGTTGTCAAAGGTTCAGATGGTTCCACATGGGAAGGATACACCAATGACAAAGGAAAAATAGCTTGGGAGAAAAAACCAAATGGAGATCGATATATAAATCCAGGAGTTTCTTACGTGGTGAATGTCTCAAAAGAAGGGTATCATGAAGACCCGAAAGGTTCTAAATTTACTACGCAAGGATTGGACCAAGGTCAAACTATTTTAATAGATATGGCATTGTTGCCTAAGAAACCAATTCGTTTGCCTGAAGTGAGATACCCATTGGGCAAAGCGACTCTTTTAGTGGATAATACAATTAACTCTAAAGATTCATTGAACTTTGTTTTAGACATGTTAACTGAATATCCTGGAATGGTTTTGGAGTTAAGTTCTCATACGGATGCCCGAGGTTCAGATGCGGATAACCAAAAATTATCAGAAGCTCGTGCCAAAACTTGTGTTGATTATTTGGTAAATGAAAAAGGTGTAGATCCGAAAAGATTGAAAGCTGTTGGTAAAGGTGAACGCGAACCGGCTGAATGGAAAGATCCTGAAACAGGACAAAAAGTGATGCTGACTGAAGCCTATATAAATCAGTTCAAAACATCTGACAAAGAAAAATTCGAAAAACTACATCAAATCAACCGTCGTACAGAAGGAAGAGTATTGAGTATGGATTTCGTTAAATAAATTCATTTTTAAATAAATTTTAAAGCCTTGAAAGAAATTTCAAGGCTTTTTTTGTATCTTCAAGTAAACTGCTACAGACATGAAAGAAGAATACTTACACTTTCTTTGGCGAATGAAATATCTGCCATCTAGAAATTTACGATTAAGCAATAATCAGGAGATTGAAATACTAAATTTTGGCGAATACAACAGAAATGAAAGTGGGCCAGATTTTTTTCATGCAAAAGTTTTAATCGACGGAGTAATTTGGTTTGGAAGCATAGAATTTCACTTGAAGTCTTCTGATTGGTATCAACACGGTCATCAAAATGATCGCGCTTACGATAATGTTATATTACATGTAGTTTGGGAAGACGATAAAGAAGTGTTCCTTGAGAATAGATTGATTCCGACACTTGTCCTTTCCAAGCATGTAATGTCTGATTTTAAGAACGAGATAAAAATCCATTTAAAATCTATTTATTTTTTGCCTTGTACCTACGCATTAGAAGAAGTCGCCGAAGTTCATATTGAGAAAGAAAAAGAAAAGATAATGTTCTCGAGGATGCTACGAAAAACAAGTAATCTTTGGCAATCGGAAAAGGATGGATTTGCTCAAGTTTTATATGAACTTCTGGCCACAGCTTTTGGAGCCAAAGTAAACAAGGATCCTTTTTGGCAACTTTCAAAAGAAATGCCAATCAAGAGACTTTTAAAATTAAAAAACAAACAAAGAGCGGAAGCAATAATTCAAGCATCAGGCTTAAATTTGGCCTTTGAAAAAAGAGCGAAAATTGTTCCTCAAAATAAATTCATGAATGACTGGCAATGGAAAAGAAAAGGATTGAATCCGAAAGGCTTTCCTGAAATTCGTGTACAACAGTTTGGACAATATATTCAACATTTTGACTTCGATTTTGGTTTTCTAGATTTATCAACCTCAGATTTGTTGGTTTATCTTTTAAAGACCTTTGATTTTAAAAAAAACAACTCCATTGTATATTCGAGTGCTTTTAAAAACTTAATTATTATAAACAGTTTTGTTCCTTTTTTGTGGTGGCTAGGCGAAAAAAGAGGTGAAGCAAAAT
>JAHEMP010000177.1 GCA_024643585.1 Crocinitomicaceae bacterium
AAAAAGTAAAAAGATGGCAAAAACAAACTGGGCATATGACCCGACACACTCAGAGGTAGGATTCAAAGTTAAACACATGATGTTTACAAATGTATCTGGAAAATTTAATGAAGTTACAGTTGCAGTAGAAAACGAAGACGATGATTTTTCAACTTCGAAAATATCTTTTGACGCAGATATTACGTCAATCGACACCAACAACCCAGATCGTGATAATCACTTGAAAAGTGCGGACTTTTTTGATGCTGAAGTGTATCCGAAAATGAATTTCGTTTCGACAGGAATTGAAGGAAACGGAGATAATTCTTACAAAGTAACTGGTGATTTGACTATCAAGAATGTTACAAAGCCAATCACATTGGATATGGAATACAGTGGATTGATGAAAGATCCTTGGGGAAATACCAAAGCAGGACTTTCAATTGAAGGAAAAATCAACAGAAAAGAATTCGGATTGACGTGGAACGCAGCCTTGGAAACAGGTGGATTGCTTGTTGGTGAGGATGTGAAGTTGTTGTCTGAAATACAATTGGTGAAGCAAGAAAATTAATAAAAAAACAAAATCATATCAAAGCAACCGTTCTATATTAGGGCGGTTGTTTTACTTAAGTGCTTTTAAGTATTGAAACTTTTTGAAAATGATTGCAGCATAAAGAATTCAACATAACGACAATCAAGATCAAAATCTACTGGATTGCCACATTTCATGAACGAGATATTGCAAATTTCATTTTGAATATCCAGATTTTCTAGTAAAAAATGATATTTCATTTCTGTTTTATAAGATTATAAATGGAATTTATTCAAAGGTTAATTTTTCATACATTTGCATATAGAAAATCCAAATTAATGAAAGACCTAACTGATACTATATTTACAAAATTCACTCTTTTTTTGTTTGCTGTTTTTGTTGCAAATGTTTCCTTTGGACAATTAACAAATGGTTTACAAGGTTATTGGACATTTGATGGAAACGCTGATGACCAAAGTGGAAACAACAACCATGGAACAGTCTATGGTGCAAGTTTATCCGATGATAGATATGGAAGTCCGAACAAATCATATTGCTTCGACGGTGTTAACGATTATATAGAAACACTTTTTGCAGGTGTCTCCGGAAGTACATCCAGGACGGTGTCGTTTTGGGCAAAAGTGTCCTCCTCAGGAAACACTATTTCTACAGCTGGAATAGAGTTTTTTACTTATGGTGATGCACCGGGAACAGCTCCAGGCGGTAGTTTTAGACTTGTATTAAATAGAAATTGCCAGGGAATTGGTGTAAATATTGGCAGTTCTGTGAGAATAGTTGCTAATAGTTTACCTTCATATGATGTTTGGCACCATTACGCGGTTGTGTATGATGAAAATGTATCTAGCCAGTTGAACAGTATTGTCCTTTATCTTGATGGTAATATGGTTTCAAATATTAATTGTGAAACTTATTATATTAATACAAGTTTAAATACTCAAACTATTAAACCCATAAATTTTGGAAGGTTATATATCACAAATATTGAAAGATTTTTTACTGGTTGCTTGGATGATTTCAGGATATATGACAGAGCCTTATCGAATAACGAAATAGACTCATTATATCATTTTAATGAATTGGGAGTCAAAGAAGAATACATAGAAACCCAAGTTAAAATATTCCCAAATCCTACGAACGACATTTTAAATATTGAAAGTGAAAGCAATGAAATTGAATTAATTGAATTACTTTCATTGGAAGGGACTAAAGTTTTTGAAAGTGGTTTTGTAAATATGATAGATATTAGTCTTTTAAAACCAGGAATGTACATTGTAAGACTATTAGACAAAAAGAAAAATATACTTAATATTGTTAAGTTTACCAAACTGTAAAAACTCTGGTGACAGTTTTTTAATTTTGTAACATTTTTGCTATCAAATACTTATATTTGTTATTCAAGAAATCACTTAAATATTTATGATGAAAAATCTTTCCCTTTTACTCTTTTTTGTTTTGCTTCTAACCATGAATGCAACCGCACAAGTTGAATTGGTCAACCTGAGTTCCACAGAAGAAAACGCCAAGTATGTGTATAGAGGAGCGACAAATTTGTTGTTTTTGAATAATGCAGATCCCTATAAAACATACGATGTAAAGTTAAATGGCGAGACCGTAATGAAAGTAAATTGGGATCAATTTATGATTAAAGAAAACTTGAGTCAGGAGAATAAATTCGACATTTACGAAAACGACAAATTAGTAAAAACTGATATTTTAGTTGGAAAGAGAATTGGAGACCCTGAAATTCGAGTAGGAAAATTGGATTCCGATAAGGGCACTGTTGAGAGTATTTTAGAATCGCCAATGTTTACAGTTGTTGTGTTTGACAATTATAAAATGGATTGGTTTGTAAGTGGTTTTAGAATGCGAATTTTGGATGCTAAAGGAAATTTAAAAATGGCTTTTGATCCAATTAAGGGTGGGAATTTTACACCAAAACAAATCGAAATGATTTCAAAATTGGAATCAGGAGATCAATTGGAAATCACGGATTTGGTTTACACAGATGCGACACGAGTTTCGAGAAAGAAAAATCAATTCTTCATCACTATCTTGTAATTAGAACTGCCTATTTGTCAGCCTAAAAAACTTGGCTCAATATTGGTCAAGTTGGAACCATGAGCGCAAATTTAGGAGAACAGAAAAACAAGAAATCAAAAAGAAAAACGGACGTTTCCTTCAAATGGGCGTTCAAAGAATATATTTGGCCACGTAAAAAAATTGTCAGTTTAGGACTGTTTTTGATCGTTGTGAGAAGTTTATCGGGTTTGGTGCTGCCATACGCGAGTAAAGTGCTTTTGGATGAGGTAATTCCCACGAAAAATACTAGTTATTTAATCACGATTATTTTGATGGTCTTGGGAGCTATCGTTGTTCAATCTGTTTCATCCTTTTCCCTTACTCGATTATTAAGTGTTGAAGCGCAGCGTTTGATTTCAATTCTGCGCACCCAAGTTCAAAGAAAATTACTTTCCTTACCCATTCGTTTTTTTGATGATAATAAATCCGGAGCATTAGTTTCTCGAGTTATGACGGATGTCGAAGGTGTCCGCAATATAGTCGGAACCGGTTTGGTTCAATTGGTTGGAGGAACATTCACTGCTATTGTCGCTTTGGTACTTCTGATTCGCATAAATGCATGGATGACTTTTTTCGTATTAGTTCCGGTGGCAATTTTCGCTTTTATTGCCTTGAAAGCCTTTGGATACATACGACCAATTTTTAGAGACAGAGGAAAAATAAATGCCGAGGTCACAGGAAGACTAACAGAAACTCTGAATGGTGTGCGCGTGATAAAAGCCTTTAATGCAGAAGAACAAGAAAATACCTCCTTTGAAACAGGAGTCGAAAAACTGTTTCTAAATGTGAAGAAAAGTTTGACAGCGACAGCTGCAATGTCGAGTTCGGCAACCTTACTTTTAGGAATTGCCTCAGCAGGTATCATGGGAATTGGCGGTTACTATATGATTGGAGACACAATGACTACCGGAGATTTCTTGCAATTCACTTTGTTGTTAGGGTTCATGATTGCACCCATTGTTCAGATGAGTAACATCGGGAGTCAATTGACCGAAGCGATGGCGGGCTTGGATAGAACACAGGAACTGATGAACATGAAGGAGGAAAATGACCTTGAGCATAGGACCCTAAAAGTTGGAGACATCATTGGAGATATTGAATTCAATGATGTGAGTTTTGCCTACGAAGAGAGTAAAGAAGTGTTGCACAATATTTCCTTTAAAGCTCCAGCAGGCAGTGTTACAGCCCTTGTCGGATCCTCTGGTTCAGGAAAATCAACTATTGCAGGATTAGCAGCAACCTTTTTGACTCCAAATTCGGGGAAGGTAACCATAGATGGCACTGATTTATCTAAAGTAGATTTGAATTCCTACCGTCAATATTTAGGTGTTGTTCTTCAAGATGATTTCTTATACGAAGGAACGATTCGAGAAAACATTTTATTTCCTAGACCAAATGCAAGTGAAGAAGAATTATTAACAGCGGTTGAAGGAGCCTACGTCAATGAATTTACGGATCGATTTGAAGACGGATTGAATACTGTGATAGGCGAACGAGGTGTCAAACTTTCTGGTGGTCAGAGACAACGAATCACAATTGCTCGAGCCTTGTTGGCCAATCCGAAAATAATATTGTTGGATGAAGCAACGAGTAACTTAGACAATGAGAGCGAAGCCTTCATTCAAAAAAGTTTAGGTGTTTTAATGAAAGATCGAACGACTTTTGTAATAGCACACCGATTGAGTACCATTCAAAAAGCAGATCAAATATTGGTCATTGAAGACGGTAGAATCGTTGAAACGGGCAAGCACGACGAACTGATAGCTCTTAAGGGAAGATATTTCGACTTATATACCTACCAAAGTAGAATTTAATAGATTCAATTTCAAGTGCTTTTTGTAAAGAGCAAATTATAGATCGATGTGTTATTCAATCTTAAGTTCGAAAGGCAAACGCATTTGAATCCCTGTATAATTCTCTAACTTTTTCAATTTTAAGTAGTTATCCATTATTACATCGGGAACCTTGTTTGTAGATACCTTATCGTTGGTATTTGATTCTTCCAACAATTCTACAACTGCTGCCCACTTATCCTCTTTTCTTAAAGGGTAATAAACAACTTTTGCTTTTTCCTTGCTTATTCCTGCAAGTTCTCGAGCATAAGAAATAGCATCCGTTAGGCCGCCAAGTTCATCTACCAAACCAATTTTCACAGCGTCAGATCCCGTCCAAACGCGACCTCTTGCAATTTTATTAACCTGTTCTTTTGACATTCTCCGACCCATGGCTACCCGACTTAAAAAATCGTCGTAGATCCCATCTACTTCTTCTTGAACAATGGCTAATTCTTCTGGAGTCATTTTTCTATTGGTCGATAAGGCTTGGTGCTTATTGGTAGAAACATAATCGAAAGAAATGCCAAGCTTATTCTGCATTAATTTACCTGTGTAAGGAATCACACCAAATACGCCAATGGATCCTGTAATAGTTGATGGTTCAGCAAAGATGCGTGTTGCCGGTGCTGAAATATAATATCCACCTGAAGCCGCTACATCTCCCATGGAAACGATCACTTTTTTCGATTTATTCGTTAGTTCCACTTCTCGCCAGATTTCGTCACTTGCCAACGCACTTCCTCCAGGACTATTTACGCGGAAAACAATTGTTTTGACAGAAGGGTTTCTTCGAGCTTCTTGAAATTGCTTGCATATATGTTTAGGTGTCAAGCCATCTCCGTCTACTGAAATGTCACCCTC
>JAHEMP010000012.1 GCA_024643585.1 Crocinitomicaceae bacterium
TATCACCATAACTTTGGTCGGTATGGGCTCTTCCATGGTCCAATGCGACTCGTATTTATCACCCACATCGCTTATACTTTGAAGTACGCCATTTCCAATTGTTTGATAATGTTTCGGTGCAATAATGAACCACTCAACCGTCGCTTTGTCTGAGGGATGATCAACGATAGGCAACCAGTTTTGACCTCGATCTGGCCAGTTGTCGCCAAAAAATGTTCTATCTCCAAATTTATTTTTTGAGATTATCATACCATCATTTGGAATGCCTTCGTACGAAATGTTGAATGACCTTCTTTCACCTTTTCGAGTTTCTTTGATCTTCAATTCCAATTTATTCCCTTCATGCGTAAAAAGGATAGGCGAATCATTTTCTAAAATTGATTTGACCTTCATTCCCTTCCCATTTGACATGGTTTTCACCAAATCCAAGTGAAACGAATTGACCTCAGTTTTAAACATAATCACAAGCGTCGCACTACAATGAATTACATCATTTGTATCATTAATATCAATCGCAAAAGAATAGCTGTCAACATCCAAATCATTCGCTCTAGGGTATTGGTTTTGAGCGTTATATGGTAATGTTAAAAAAGCAAGTAGGAAAAAAAGCCAAAAATATTTCATTTCAATTACTTAGATCTCAAAGGTATTGTAGAATTTAGAAAATCAAGCTACTTCACTAATTTTATACTTTCGGAATTTTGATTGGTTCGAATATTAACAAAATAAATTCCTTCGTCCAAGGATTCTGTATTTAATTCAATATTCTTCGTGTGTCGATGGAAATTTGAAATAATCAATTGACCTGTAGCTGTGTAAATATCGATATTTACATTTTCTTTTTCAAAATCGAATTCAATCAGCAACTTGTCATGAACAGGATTTGGGCCAAAATTAAACCAACTTTTCTTTATTTCGAAAAGACCTACACAACTCTCAACTACAATAGAATCAGAGGCGCTGCAACCATTTGAATTCAAAATAGTTACCCAATATGTTCCAGGAGTATTTACTGTTAAAAATTGGCCAACTGAGCCATCATTCCACAAATAAGAGGTAGCTGTTCCTGCATCCAAAATAATTGAGCCCAAGCACAAATTGGTATCGAGACCCAAATTTGGGCTAATGGCTGCTGGGTTAACAGTAACATTCTGAGCACTTGAATCGGCACACCCCGGATTTGAAGCCACTAGCTTATATTGGTAATTGCCTGCTGTGCTAGGAATGTGTGTGTAGCTATTTCCTGTCCCAGAAATAACATTATTCAATTTCCAATTTACGGATGTTGAATTTGTAACATTGCTTGAACAAACTACCGTATCTCCTAAACATAAATTAGTTGGACTCACACTAAAATTGGTAATTGTGGGGGACGCAAAAACTTCAACTAATATATCCATAGTGTCGGAACAGTAATTGTTCGTTGCGACAAAGGAATATGTGTTTGTCCCAATGCTAGAGGCAATAGCCGTCATTACTTGACCTGTGCCAATTTGAACCCCATTTTTAAACCACTTCATCCCACTAGTGCCTGAAGATCCGTTTGAATAACTAGTCAGTACTAAAACTTTTCCAAAACATGTATTCGAAGTATTAACGCTTAGTGAGTCAACCGAAGGTACGCTTAGCACATCAATTGTTACTGATACACTATCAAAACAAGTTCCATTTGTCACAGCCAATGAAACTACATTAGACCCCAAATTCGAAGCTATAAAAGAATAATTTAGAGAAGATCCGACTGGGATCCCATCTTTAACCCATGCTTGCGATATTGAACCAGTACTTGTATTGGTAAATTGGACCAATTCTCCAAGACAAACGGTAGTTGCACTCGGAACAAAAGAAGCGACAGCTCCGCAGCATGGAACTGAGACGAGAGGAATGGAATAATTTCCATAAGGAGTGCCATTAACAGTTCCATTAATTAATGCCGTATATGATCCTGGTGGAATTGTTCCAATATCTACATTTTGTGTAAAAGGAGTAATAGTTGGCAATCCTATTCCAAAAGTATAATTCAAGGTAACATTAATTGTTGCACCTACTATGTTTACCGTAGACCCCGTATAGGTATATCCAGCATAATTGTGAAAACCTGAAACGGTCAAAAAGGTTGTCGTGCACGAAGTAATGGGCGGATTTGTAACAACAGCATTATTAATAGTCAACTGACCATATGCAGTGCCTACGAAAAGCATGATTACAAAATAAAAACGTTTGAAAACACTCATAATTACAGCTTATTTTATCTATAAAAATAGCCAAAACAGATGACTTTTCAAAAGTGAACAAATTCTAGGTCCTGTCGAAATAAGTTTCTTTAAATCGGCTATTAAATGACTTATCTCATTTTTTGTTCTTATTGATTGAAATATCTTTGAGTATAGAATCTTGAACAAAAATGACTGAAATGAACGAAAACAGAATTTATTACCCAACAGATTTTTCACCCTGTGCAACCAATGCTTTGAAATATGCAATTCATTTTGCAAAATCAACAAAAAGCGATATCGAGATAATTCACGATATTGATATCCATACCGGCCCATCTGCCTCTATGATATCTCAGGGTTCCATAGGGATTGTTTCTATTATGGAGCAAGAAGCCAAAGAAAAATTGGCGCAAATTCAGGAGCAATTGAAAGATGAAGGAATAAATTCGGACACAAAAGTTATTTTTGGCAACAAAATAGTTGAGTACCTAAAGAATTGTGAAAAAGCTCCAAATTCTATGGTGGTTATGGGTACTAAAGGGTCAAATAATGTAGAAAATAGACTTTTTGGGAGCGTTACGCACAAAATCATTCGTGAAGTTAGTTTGCCAGTTTTGGTGGTGCCGATAGAATCTGAATTTGATGGTCTATCTGATATACTTTTCGCCGCTGACTATACTTCTATTGAACCCGATCAATTTAACCGTTTAACGGATATAGGAAGTTATTTTCATTCCACTATACATGCTGTTCACGTGGTAGAGAGTGACTTCAAAGAGGAAGATAGCAAAATAGCCAATGAAATTGAAAAGAATCTTAGAAATCTATCAGATTACAACGCTATTGATTTTCAAATTTTGCATGCAAAAAACATAGAAGAGCGATTGCATTCCATGATAACAGAAGAAAATATGAGTTTGCTTGTTTTGATTACAAAAAAACGAAGTTTCTTTGAAAGATTATTTGGCCAAAGCTTAACCAAGAAAATGGTGTATCATACTAAAATACCGATGTTGGTTTTCCAGAAATCCTAAGGCTTTAACCGAACCAAACATTAATGATCAAATCCTTGCCTGCATATTCATTTACTCTGAGTATGAGCAAGGATTTAGACTGTTGTAATTCGTCCCGCATTACGGCCGAGTCCATCTCAAGATAAAGCACTTTTTCATGAATTCGAACACTTTTCGTTCGATTCGCGATTGCTTTCCCCATGATTTCTTCCCAATTGTTGATGATGTTCATTTCGTCCATTTTCCCGTCCAATCGATAGGCTCTTAGAAAACGATCAACCAAATCCTTCATCGGCCCGTCTGGCTTTTTTTCCCCGTCACTCATATTTTATTGTCTACTGAAAATTGAGGGGCAGGAACAGTTCCATTCTTAACCTCAAAATAATTTATTGGAACTGATACATCGACAAATATTCGTTCAAGTCTGTCTCGGTTGGTATCCGTAACCAAAACTTGTCCAAAGGAATGGTTTGACACCAATTGAAGCAATCTCCCCACTCTGTTATCGTCCAATTTGTCAAAGATATCATCCAGAAGTAAAATGGGCAATATTCCCAAATGCATTTTTAACCATTCAAACTGCGCCAATCGCAAAGCAATAAGATAGGATTTTTGTTGACCCTGAGAACCGAATTTTTTTACTGGATGTCCTTTAATGGTGAAGACCAAATCATCCTTATGAATGCCACCATTCGTATACTGAGAAAATGCATCTTTCCGCTGATTCAATGAAAGTAATTCATTGAAAGAAATATCATTCAATTGCGATCGATACTCCAAATCAATTTGTTCCGCTTCCTCTCCAATAAAATTATACTGTTTTTGAAAAACAGGAATAAATTCATTTAAAAAGGCTTTTCTAACTTCGTGAATTCTCGTCCCGACCTGGATCAATTGTTCATCCCAAACTTCAATGGATTCTCGATCGAACAAACCATGGTCGTGCATATTCTTCAACAAGGCATTTCTTTGAATCAATATTTTACCATAACGCTGTAAGTCATCCAAATATGACTTATTTGATTGAGCAATAATACCATCCATCCATTTGCGGCGAACCTCGCTCCCATCCCCAATTAAATTTCTGTCGTAAGGAGAGATCATCACACAGGGAAATTGTCCAATGTGGTCGCCTAGTTTATCGTATTCACTTTTGTTCCGTTTGAAGATTTTCTTTGCACCAACTTTTACTGAACAATGGATATTAATTTCCTTGTTTTCTGCTTCAAATACGCCTTGAACAACAAAAAAAGGTTGGTCGAAGCGGATGTTTTGTTTATCGACAGTATTCAGATAGGATTTGCAAACGGATAGATAATGTACAGCATCTAAAATGTTGGTTTTTCCCGACCCATTGTTTCCTGTAAAACAATTTATGGATGAGGAAAGCGTCATTTCCGCCTCTTCGTAATTCTTGAAATTTATGAGTTGTAATGACTTAAGATACATGGAGCGTAAAGTTACGTAAAATTAAAGTTTCTTTCTGTAATTTGAACCGTTACAATACTGCTCTTTATATATTGCTCTGTGTATGGATTGAAAAATGTATTATTCCAGAATTCAGAAACTTCTATTCATTATCCTTTCACAATTTATCAACAAAATAGAACACTTTCTTAACGAGCCACGGATATCCAAAAAGCTTTTACCTATATTTGTATTAGATGAGTGATTACGTAGTTTCAGCTAGGAAATATAGGCCACAAACCTTCGATACGGTTGTAGGACAGAAGTCTATTACCACAACTTTACGAAGTGCTATTTCAACAGGTCACTTGGCGCAGGCATTTTTGTTTTGCGGTACACGCGGAGTTGGGAAAACTACAACGGCCAGAATTTTAGCAAAAACGATCAATTGCCTTAACCGCAACGAACAAATCGAAGCATGCGACTCCTGTGATTCATGCGTATCTTTCAATGAAAACGCATCTTTAAACGTTTACGAATTAGATGCTGCTTCCAACAACTCGGTTGATGACATTCGAAGTTTAATTGACCAAGTGCGCATACCACCTCAAATTGGCACACATAAAGTGTACATCATAGATGAGGTTCATATGCTTTCTTCAAGCGCGTTTAACGCCTTTCTGAAAACACTTGAGGAACCGCCAAAGCATGCTATTTTTATTTTGGCGACAACAGAAAAGCATAAAATCATTCCAACCATATTGTCCAGATGTCAGATTTTTGATTTTAGCAGAATCAAAGTCAATGATATGGCGGATCATTTGGCACAAATTGCTGTAAAAGAAAGCATCACAGCTGATTCGGAAGCTTTGCACTTAATTGCTCAAAAAGCAGATGGAGCCTTGAGAGATGCCCTTTCCATTTTTGATCAAATTGTCACCTTTGCAGGCAACAACATTACCTACCAACATGTACTCGACAATCTAAATATTTTAGATTACGACTATTATTTCAGAATAGTAGATGCAAGTCAAAAAGAGGATATTCCCGCTTGTCTGCTTCTTTTAAATGACATCGTTGAAAAAGGATTTGATCCGCATCATTTTGTTGTTGGTTTAGCGGAGCATTTTCGCAACTTATTGGTCTGCAAAGATCCACGGACGGCTAAATTATTAGAAGTGGCCGACAGTGTGCAACAAAAATATTTGGAACAATCCAAAGTCTTGGATACACATTTGCTACTTAGAGCTATTGCTGTTCTTAGTAAAGCCGATGTAGAATACAAAGCTGCAAAAAGTCCGAGGCTTCTCGTCGAAATTGCTCTTATGCAATTGTGTTCATTGAAAGATGAGCTCGAAAAAAAAAATCCTTCACTGACCCAATAGTTATTTTGCCTTTCAAAGGGCAGAATCTCAGAGATCTCGCTCCAAAGCCAATTTCTAAGCCAAATACGAATCAACGCAGTGTTGTAGAAGTTCCAGAACCTAAAGTAAAGGTGCTTAAAGTTCCTACCGGCGCACTTAAAACGACCAATTTAAGTATCAAGCAAATACTAAAGGATGAGTCGGAAAAAAATGTGCAAATTCCAGTGGAGGACTTGCCCCATGAATCCTTTTCATTCGACCAATTAAAGATGTTCTGGCGCCAATATGCCTTTCAAGCAAAGGAAAGGTCTGAAATAACTTTGTACAATGCCATGGTTAAACGCGAACCAATATTGGTAGATGGTAAAATTATTCGCATTGAAGTGGACAATGCTGTACAAATGGGTTTCATAGCGAATGTTCAACAAGAAATGACGGATTTCTTCCGTACACATTTAAAGAACTACTCGATTTTAATTGAGCCCTTTCAAACGGAAAATATAGACGAAGAAGATCAATATAAATCACCAAAAGATCAATTCGCTATTTTAGCCAGAAAATACCCCAACTTACATTCATTCAAATCAGCTTTTAATTTGGATTTCGACTATTAAAGTCTGAACCTTAATTGTAAAGTTATTTCCGATTTTGTATTGCCCTTTATTTCTTCGGCCCCAGTCCCCAAGTTATCTCGGTCGCTGTAAATATTGATGGCGTATCTTGCCCAAAGGTCGAAATTTCTCAAGAATGTCCAATGAGCCATCGCATAAACTCTCGTGCCTTTGTAATAATAAGCTGGTACTGAAAATACATATAAAGCGTTGGATTCAAATGCATATAATCGAGAATCATACGAATCCGTTTCCATGAATGCATAACGAAAAGACAAGTCTATTGGCCAATTTTTGGGACGAATTAGTAAATCTTGGTACAAAAGAAAACCAACTTCATTAGCGGAACTGACGCGATTTAATGTGGTTATTTCCATGCGGCTTTTTAAAATAATTCCTTCCGTTACATTATAGGAAAAATGAATTCTGTAATTTCTTTGTCGAATGGGTTCAATGGCTGTAACAGAACCGTCTGAAATTCGACTATTCTTGGCTTTTACTTGCTCCCTATAACGGAAATACAATTCCATTCTCTTATTTGGTCTATAGGTTGGTTGAATCAAATATTCATGTCCATCCGAAGGTGAATCTACCAAGTATCTCATCCATGGAAAAGCAAAGTAATCCGCATATGCGTTTATAGTCCAGGCATTGTTGAGGCGTATTTTACCTCCAATATACAGTCCTTTTTCATTTTGGGTGTTGCTTCCTTCGGCAAAGCCATTGTTGTACAACGTTTGATAAGCTTTGTCATAATTTCTATACAAAATACTCAAGCTAACCTTTGGATCTAAGGCGATTAAAACGCCATGCAATTGAGCAAATTTCTTACTGAATGAAGCGTAACTAGCTTCTCCAAAAAAACTGAAATTTCTAGTCACAAATGAATAATTTGCACTTGAAGAAATAAAACTTTTGCCTCTAAAATCAAATTGATTATAGGGTTGTATTGCCTTATTGTAAAACTTATCATAACCCTGATAAACGGAGGCCATACCCAGCGATATATTTCTTTTTTGATACCTCAAATTTGCTCCGGCCATCGTTTCGACAAATGCATCCTTTTTTGAAATTTCGCTATTCGTTCTGTGCAATCCTGAAAGGTTTATACTTGAAACAAATTCTTGCTCTTCCACTAATGAATCTGCAATAATGGTCGCATCCACTTTCTTTCGTGAAGCGAAGGTTAAGAGTGAAAAATTTCTATACCCAAAATCAACTGCAGCTCCACGTAAAAACCGATTTTCATCCACAGAGGTGTATGGTTTTAATGGATTTGCATTCTTTTTCACATTGGTAACATCAGCAGTTTTTCCAAATGCATATCCCGACCATAGATTCAAACCTTGTCCGATTTGTACCTGATAATCGCCTAAAGCAATCGTTTTCATGTATTTACCTCCGTTATAAAAGGCATGCATGGATAGAAAATCGAAACCATAAGGCTGCCCAGATCCTCCAAATTGCTCACCAGGATCTTTTTCGGCTGTCAGTCCTATGCTCAAATTCGTTCGATAGCTATATCGCAATCTGGTATAATATCTATCCGGATTACCATGATAGTAGCTGTTACTTGACAAAAGGACAGAATCAGGAACATCCTCATAGGCGTTCTTCTCTTCTGCAATTGTTTGATAGCGAAAAAATGATTCGAATTTAGCCTGATTTAAAGCCTCCTTAAATGTAACACTCAAATTATCCAATCGATCATCCACCCGAACAAAAGGTAGAACCATTTGAATTGTTGTCAAATCCCAATACGGTAAACTTTGTAATTCGTATTTTGAAATAAGCTTGCCAAATAATTTGAGATGCAAAAATAAATCGTTGATTTGCAAGTCTGTAAGTATTCCCAATTCGTTTAGTTGTTCAACTGTCGTGTTGTTTAAATTTATGGGATTATCATAATAATAAAATAGTCGTTCCAAAAGATCTGTTAAATCCAAGCCTTCATTTTCTAACTGCTCTGAAATAAATTCTATTCTCTGTTGAATCAAATCATTTTTCTCTTGTTGTTGACAAAAGACGTGATCTGCAATAAAAATAAATGAGCCGAGAAGAATGATTTTTAAGGTATTCATTTTTCTTTTTTGTTTTCAAACGTAAAAGAAATTTGGGGTGACCAACCCAATATTTGATGATAAGCCCCTGCAATGTCAAATGAAAATTCTTTCCACCTATAACCAAAGCCAAAAGCTAGTGCGGTTGGCTGATTTCCCACCCCAAGTCGTAAATGGAATTTTTTAAAAGGTTCGTACTCGATTGCACCTTTAAAGGAAACGGGGCCATCAATATCTTTCCATACCTCTGCCATCACATTCAACACTTTGGACGGAACGTACCCAACTCCAAATCGAATGGTTGTATTGTACCTATCATTTTTAAAATCTGACAACTTATTTTGTCCCAAATTGAATATAGCAATGCCCAAATTCCATTGCTGTGTAATATTCAAAAGGGCACCTATTTCGGCAGTAACAGTATTTGAACTGCCGTAATAGCTGGGCAGTCGCAGTCCTTGGTAATTGAATTGAACACCACACGAAAAATTATCTGCTAAGTTCAAAGCATACCCAATTCCACTTCTGAAATTTCTGTATTCACTTGTTCCCTGATGAAATGTTCCCAATGAAAAAACACCGTATTTTGTCGGTATCGCCGCAGCTAACGATTGGCGTTGAAGGTCCGGTAATAGATATCTGTTTTCATAGGAAAATCCTACACTTAGGTTCTCGATTTTACCAATAGCTCCGGGGTTATTGAAATACGACCAATTGTCAACGAGTGTTGTAGATGCATTTAAAAGACTTCCAGAACGAGCTCCAGCTGGAATCCATCCCTGCGAAATAACAGAAAATGGCAATAGCAAGATTAGGGCAAAGAGGAATTTCATAAGTAGACTAAAAATAATGAAAGACATTGATTTAGTCATCGTTAATTGAAAAATTTAATACAGTTTTCTTATACTATTGATTCTGAAATGTCGTAGTTTTGATAAAAATCGTTCAAATGAAAAATACCTTATTCTTTTTATTTCTAGTCCTATTCTCATTTTCCGCTTACTGTCAGCTTACCACGCACACCATTAATGTTGGAGGAGTAACCAGAAATTATTACAAATATTTGCCGACTGGATACCAAGCCTCAGAAAATTTGCCTGTTGTATTTATTTTACATGGATTGGGCGGTAATGCGCAACAAATGACCTTGGCAGGTTTTAGTTTAATTGCAGACACAGCTCGGATTATAGCCATCTATCCTGACGGATTAACAAATGCTGGGGGACAAACTGCTTGGAACAATGGCACCTTGTTAAGTTCGGCTGCAGACGATATTTCATTTTTCAACAAAATGATGGATGAAATGATTTTGAATCAAAATGCGAATCCATCTAAAATATATGTTACCGGCTTTTCTATGGGTGGAATAATGACACATCATTTGGCTTGTGCTTTAAACGGACGAATTGCCGCAATTGGACCAATGGCAGGCACCATGGCAACCTCGGATATTTCAACTTGCGTCCCAGTATACGCAACCCCTGTGATTCATTTGCATGGAACTGCTGACGGAACGGTCCCTTATAATTCGGGAGCTTTGCCTTCTTTAAGTTTGGTTCCACAGACAATGGCGTTTTGGAGAAATGTACATAGCTGCGCGGCAACAGCAGATAGTACGAGAATAGCAGATACTGCCAATGATGGTATTACGGTCGACCGATTCGTCTATAACAATTGCAACCCTTTGGGGTCTGTTGAATTGTGGAGGTTCAACGGTGCCGACCACATATATCTATACCAACCAGTGAATGACATTACAGAAGCTGTTGAAATTTGGAAATTCTTCAGAAAATGGCAACACCCAAATCCAGCAGCGGTTGGTATTTCGGAATTGGAAAAAATTAAAAGTTTCTCAGTTTATCCAAACCCAAGTTCTGGTGCCGTAAAATTTATAACAGAATTTAAAACTACACTCGAACTGTTTAATGTTCAAGGTATACGCATCCAATCCTTGACCGTAAATGGTGGAGAAGAAATAGTTCAATTGAATGTTTCAAAAGGAATATATTTTCTAAAAGATACAAATGGGTCAATGGAAAGATTGATTATTGAATAATAGTTTCAGTTCAAAGCTGGACAAAAAAAGGCGCTACTGATTGTAGCGCCTTTTTGCTTTCGAAAAGTGTTGCTTTACTTATTTTTTATCTTCAACTTCCTCGAAGTCAACATCTGTTACTTCTTCAGTAGCATCTGCTGCCGGCTCTTGAGACGCACCTGCACCTTCATTTGAGGCGTTGTACATTTCTTGAGAAGCTGCTTGGAACACTTCGTTTAACTTGTCCATTGCTGGTTGCAAGTTCGCTATGTTTTTCGCTTCGAATTGCGTTTTCAATTCCGCCAATGCGTCTTCGATTGGTTGTTTTTTATCCGCTGGAATTTTATCTCCATACTCGCTCAATTGACGTTCCGTTTGGAAAATCAACGAGTCAGCTTTGTTGATAGTTTCCGCTTCTTCTTTACGTTTGTTGTCTTCGTCTGCGTGAGCTGCTGCTTCCGCTTTCATTTTTTCGATATCTGCATCTGAAAGCCCAGATGAAGCTTCAATCTTGATTGATTGCTCTTTTCCTGTTCCTTTGTCTTTTGCAGAAATGTGCATGATTCCGTTTGCATCAATATCAAATGTTACTTCGATTTGTGGCTCCCCTCTTCTTGAAGGTGGAATGTCTGTCAATTGGAAACGACCCAATGTTTTGTTGTCGTTTGCCATTGCTCTTTCTCCTTGCAATACGTGGATATCAACCGATGGTTGGTTATCTGATGCCGTAGAGAATACTTCTGACTTCTTCGTTGGAATTGTTGTATTTGCTTCGATCAATTTCGTGAATACACCACCCATTGTTTCGATTCCCAAAGAAAGTGGGCAAACATCTAACAACAATACGTCTTTCACTTCTCCTGTCAAAACTCCACCTTGAATTGCTGCTCCTAAAGCTACAACCTCATCTGGGTTAACTCCTTTTGAAGGTGCTTTTCCAAAGAATTTCTCAACTGCTGCTTGGATAACTGGGATTCTTGTAGAACCACCAACCAAAATTACTTCGTTGATATCACTTGTAGACAATCCAGCGTTTTTCAAAGCTGAACGACAAGGTGCGATTGTTCTTTCAACGATTTCCGCAATCAATTGCTCAAATTTTGCTCTTTGTAAAGTTCTTACTAAGTGTTTTGGCACTCCGTCAACAGGCATGATGTATGGCAAGTTGATTTCTGAAGATGTCGTAGAAGACAATTCAATTTTCGCTTTCTCAGCTGCTTCTTTCAAACGTTGTAAAGCCATTGGATCTTTACGCAAGTCAATTCCTTCGTCGTTTAAGAATTCGTCAGCCAACCAGTTGATTAAGATATTGTCAACATCGTCACCACCCAAGTGAGTGTCACCGTCAGTAGCCAATACTTCAAAAACTCCATCACCCAATTCCAAGATAGAAACGTCATGTGTTCCACCACCGAAATCGAATACTACGATTTTTTGATCAACTCCTTTTTTATCCAAACCATAAGCCAATGCTGCTGCGGTAGGCTCGTTGATGATTCTTTTAATAGTCAAACCAGCAATTTCACCCGCTTCTTTCGTTGCTTGACGTTGAGCGTCATTAAAGTATGCCGGTACAGTTACAACTGCTTCTGTAACTTCTGTCCCTAAATAGTCTTCCGCCGTTTTCTTCATTTTCTGCAAAATCATTGCTGAAATTTCTTGTGGCGTATAATTTCTGTCGTCGATCTTAACACGCGGTGTGTTATTGTCGCCTTTAACAACTTCATAAGGAACTCCTTCCGATTTTACTTCATCGTAAGTGTGTCCCATGAAACGCTTAATAGACGCTACTGTTTTAGTCGGGTTGGTGATAGCTTGACGTTTAGCTGGATCACCAACTTTACGCTCACCGCCCTCAACGAATGCCACTACAGATGGTGTTGTTCTTTTTCCTTCTGCATTTGCGATAACTACTGGCTCGTTACCTTCCATCACGGATACGCATGAGTTGGTAGTTCCTAAATCTATACCAATTATTTTTCCCATTTTTTTGTGTTTTTCAATTTTAAACTTGATTGTCTTAAGTCAATCTTTATGCCATTTGAAAACACAGGTCTTTTTCTGCCATTTTTGACAGATTGAATGTTTTTAGAGGGTTTAGGAATGTCGAATTGTCAGTTTTTGTGACAAGGTTGGGTGTTGGGACGTCCCGAAAGCATTCGGGACTATTGGGTCGCTCTAGGGAGCTTTGGACTAACCTTTGGACTTGTGAACGCGAATTAAAATTTCTTTTCACCAAAGCAAAGCGACCCAAAGACAACAAGTCGACTCAACACTCCGAAGTGTAGTAACCTTTTTTAATCAAAAGCTTTGTAGGTGTTTTTACTCATTTCAAGCAAGCGCTCGTATTGTTCCGGAGAAAGATCGGAATGATAATAATGAATGGGATTCACCTTCTTTCCGTTTTGTTCCACTTCATAATGTAAGTGAGGTCCTGTCGATTTGCCAGTTGAACCAATCAAACCTATTAAATCTCCACGTTTAACTTTTTGACCTATTTTAACCTTAAAACCACTTAAATGAGCGTAACGTGTTTTGTATCCATAACCGTGATTTATAACTATACAATTTCCATAACCCCATCGGTTTCTTTCAAGCGCCTCAATCACACCATCGCCCGTGGAAAACACTTCGGTTCCTATATCGGCTGTAAAATCCATGCCAGTGTGCATTCTAGAGGTTTTGTAAATTGGGTCTATTCTCCAACCATATCCGGAAGCCATTCTTTTTAAATCGTCGTTTCGAACGGGTTGAATTGCTGGAATACTTGCCAAAACTTTTTCTTTGTCCTTTGCTAGTTTCAGTAATTCTTTAAAACTCAATCGTTGGGCGTTCAATCTTTTTTCAGCCGCATCTAAATTTTTAACGGTCTCTAAAAGCAATTTTGAGTTGGAATACCCTTCCAAATCTGAATATTTTTCACTTCCTCCCGTCCCCATCATTCGCAATTCTTTGGGAAATTCACTAGCATAGAGCGCTACACGATATAAATCCTCATCTCTTTTTTCGATGTCATCCAACACACGGTGAACAAGCGCTAAATCGCCATTCATCCTTTTCATTTCTTTTTTATAAACAGCAATTTCACGACCTAAAGCCTTTTCTCTTGGGGATTTCAATTGTTTAGAAAAAAAGAAAGAAAGCATTAATCCAATTACTATACTGGGAGCAACTAAGAGTGATATTTTCAGAATTTGTCCTGGAATACTTACCTTAACCTCTTCGTAGGCAAGACTTTTTGGATTGTATTTGTATTTCTTTTTGGACATAAGAGAAAACAAATATACAAAAAGTGAAAATATTAACTTTACCCGTCTACTTATCCATCGAATACGTCAATCCACGCGCCTTGTATCCCATATCATGATATCTTGATGTCATAACTGGTTGAATGAAATATTTTGTCTCCACCGGAATTCTGGTTTCATTGAACTGAGGAATACTATCCATATTTAAAAAAACACCCCAGTTACCAATGATGGCTGTCTTGCCCGGTTCATTCCGATAAATGGAATCAGCTGCATTTAAATACGAATTTATTCTCTCTTGATATCCGAATGGATTTGCTGGAATGTCTTTTCCATATAGATAATTCCATTGCCATTGTTTTAACTCATCGGTAACAAAAACAGCTTTAATTTTGTTTTTGACGACTTGCTTGTGAAGTGCGTCAATAGCCTTCATGCAATGGGCATTTGATTCATACCAATCTCTTGGTTGTTTCGAACCTATCCCAATTCCTATCATGAATATCAACAAAACGAGCACGGACATATTTTTAACGTATTTGTTGCTCACAAATATTCCGTCATAAAATGCGAAAAGAAAAATAAATCCAGTGAAGAAAGAAATCAAATATCTAGCCGAATAACCAACGGCAATGGCACAAACGCCGATAATCGATAATAACCCGATAATCCAAGCGAAAAGAAAAAGTTTATCCTTGGAATAGGAAACAACGAATAATCTCAATGTTAAGATCGATATAATAACGAGGGATATCATCATCAAATATTTCCACCAAATTGGAATTGTAAACAAATATCCCAAATAATAAAAACCACCATAAGAATGCAGGAACCCATTGAAATACCATGACAAACGCTCGGGGAATTCTGCGACTGTGTAATCAACCCAAGGTGTGTACATGTGACCGTTATCCACTACTGTAGAGTGTAGCAAAAAATAGAAAGCCAGTGCAATTCCAAATCCGACCAAAAGTCGTAACCATGATCCTTTGTTCAAAATCCAATCTCTCAAAAGTAAAGGAGCCAAGGTAAAAAGAAGCAAATTATGTGAATCAAATACTATGGTTAGTAAAATTGAAATCATCAGAATATTTTTCCAAGAATATATTTTTCTAGAAATTAAATAAAATAGAAAAAATGAAGCTGCTAATGCAGTAACATATCCTCCGCGGACCATTGCTCCCCATAACATCCAGGAAGGAAAACAAATAATCGCCAAAGCAAATAAAAAAGAAAATAATTCGGATCTACCTCTAGCTTTCAGACCTTTGAACAAAAAATATATCCCGAAAGCGTATAAGGTTAATCCACCTAACCTCAAGGCCCAAATTCCAGTGCCCAAAATTTTTATCCAAATCGCAACCGATAGAGATTCAAAAATTGTTAATCCGTATCCTTGGCCATAGAAATACAGAGCAAAATTCTTACCAGCCAACAAGTCCTGCGCCATTATTCCCACAATTGCCTCATCCCCATCAAACCAAAATACGCGTGAAAGAAAGTGAGGCAAACGCACAAGGATAGACAATCCAAAAAATAGACCATACCAAAACAAAAAAGACGACCAAGATTTGGAATTAATCTTCTGTAGGATCAGATAATAGTTCGGTTGTCTCATCTATTCTTTCGTTTTCTCTTGATATTTTTCGCCCATTTCCAAATATCCTCTGTCATGAAATTCCTTATTAACGATGGGCTGAATAAAGTAGTCTGTTTCAACTTGTTTTCTTGTATCATTAAACCCTTCTATAAAATCGATTCCATAAAAAAGACCCCAATATCCAATAATTGCTGTTTGTTCTGGATTTGTACGGTAAATAGAGTCAACTGCCACTGTAAAATCCATAGTGCGTTCGATGGATCGAAAGCCATTTGCAGGAATTTCATTACCGTACAAATAATTCCATTGCCATTGCATTAGATTATCGCATATGAAAACGGCCTTTTTATTTTGATTTTTTACTTCTTGGTACAAACTCCGGAATTCATCCATTCTATTTTCATCAGTATCGTACCAATCTCTCCTTAAACGGTTTCCAGAAAAAATTCCTAAAAAAATCAAACAAAGAATGAAAATCGAAAGCTTTCGAATTAATATATTCTCCAGTGCTTCTCGAATAAAAAACAAATAAATGAAAAACCAGCCGGTATAAATAGACAATAAATACCTTGGCGTGTAATTCTTCATCGAAAGGGCAATAAAAAAGATAAGTACAGTCGCTGCTACACTCAACAACATGTATGTTTTTTTACTGAAGGACAAAGTGACAAATAATTTTATTAAAAGTCCAACAATTGATAACAAGAGGATGAACAAAACCACACTCCACCAATAAGGCATAGGAATATCAGCCGTGTAATAATAAAATCCACCAAAAGAGTTCAAAACACCTTTGAAATACGTTAAAAAACGCTCTGAAAACAAAGAAAAATCCATATTCAAGGCAGGAGAATCCCAATAATTATTCTGAAAATTCAGCTTTCTGAAAATAAAAACAAAAGCACTCGAACAAAGTAGAACTAAAATTAACGCTTTAAAAGATTGCTCTTTTTTACGCCAATCCATAAGTAATAAAGGTAAAATTGGCAATAAAAGGAAAATATGAGACTCAAATGCTATGGCTAAAAGCATTCCAATTAAGACATAATTCAACAATTTCATTTTCAGATCGGAAGAAACACTAAATAAAATGGATATAGCCAGAAAAGCGGTCAAATACCCGCCTCTTACCATTCCTCCCCAAAGAATCCAAGGTGGAAAAAAAAGCATTGCTAAGGTTATAAGTAAGGCTGTTTTAATTGATACATTTCTTGCCAAAAGTCCTTGAAATAAAAAAGTAGACCCGAGTGCAAAAAGGGTCAACCCTCCTAAACGCAAAGCCCAAATTCCTGTTCCAATTAGTTTTAACCAAAGTGCAACCGAAGTGACTTCAACAATGCTAAAGCCATAATTCTGACCGTAGAAATACAAGGAGAAGTTTTTTCCTGTCAGTAAATCTTGCGCCATAATACCCACGATTCCCTCATCACCGTCAAACCAAAAAGCGTCTGACAGAAAATGAGGCAAACGAATTACTATGCTAAATCCAAAAAAAAGGATGAATCCCAAAACAAAGAATAAAGTTGGTTTCTCTTGTAATTTGCCAATAAAAGAATTTAAGCGAACTATATTCATTTTGCTTCAGGTTGTTATGTATTATTGCCTACAAATATTGAAAAAATTAAACTTCCCGCCATCTTATCGATTGGATTTAATGAATTCCGCTATTTTTGCATGGCAAAGATTCAAATAGTCGCAAACGCATGAAAATTCAGGAAATAAGAGAACAGTTTTTTACATTCTTCGCATCAAAAGGTCACGATATTGTCCCTTCCGCACCTATGGTGGTTAAAAATGATCCGACATTAATGTTTACCAATGCAGGAATGAATCAATTCAAGGATTTTTTCTTGGGCTATGCTGTTCCCAAAAACACTCGCGTTGCCAATTCACAAAAATGTTTGCGCGTTTCCGGAAAACACAACGATTTAGAGGAAGTTGGAGTCGACACCTATCACCATACCATGTTTGAAATGCTGGGCAATTGGTCGTTTGGTGATTATTTTAAAGAAGAAGCAATTGCTTGGGCGTGGGAATTGTTGACCGAAGTATACAAATTGCCAAAAGAAAGACTTTATGTAACCGTTTTTGAAGGAGATGAAAAAGACGGTGTTCCAATGGACCAAGAAAGCTTTGACATTTGGCTAAAATACATTGAAAAAGATAGAATCATTCTTGCGAACAAAAAAGACAACTTCTGGGAAATGGGTGATACTGGACCCTGTGGACCTTGCACAGAAATTCACGTTGATTTAAGGAATCAATCAGAAGTTGACCAAATTTCGGGTCGAGACATGGTAAATCAAGATCATCCGCAAGTGATTGAAATTTGGAACAATGTTTTCATGCAATTCAATCGCAAGGCAGATAGTAGTTTAGAGCCTCTTCCTGCAACGCACGTAGATACAGGAATGGGATTGGAGCGTTTGGCAATGGCTTTACAAGGAAAACAATCCAATTACGATACAGACTTATTCCAAGCTTTGATTCAGCACATGGTGAAAGTTTCCGATGTCGAATATGGAAAATCAGAAACTACGGATATCGCTTTACGCGTTATATCTGATCACGTTCGTGCAATTGCATTTTCTATAGCCGATGGTCAATTGCCTGCAAACAATGGAGCAGGTTATGTTATCCGCAGAATTTTACGAAGAGCAATTCGTTATGGTTACCAAACTTTGGGATTAAAAGAACCCTTTGTGTGCGAATTATCCAAAACTTTGGGTAGAGAAATGGGGGGAGCATTTCCTGAATTGATCAAGCAAAAAGATTTGATTTACAAAGTAATACGCGAAGAAGAGCTTAGTTTTTTCCGTACCTTGGAACAAGGAATTAGAAGAATAGAAAATACGATTGCTGAACTTAAAAAAGAAAATAAAAACACCCTAGATGGTGAAACCGTTTTCGAATTATACGATACCTATGGTTTTCCTTTGGATTTGACCTCTTTAATAGCTCGGGAAAACGAAATGTTGGTCGACGAAAAAGGATTTGAAGAAGCATTAAAAGTTCAAAAAGATCGGTCGAGAGCGGCTACAAATCTAGAAACGGATGATTGGGTTATATTGAAGGATGACAATACACAGGAATTTATTGGTTACGATTATTTGTCGGCAGACGTTGAAATCGTTAAATACCGACAAGTAAAACAAAACAACAAAATCTTTTTCCAATTGGTATTTAGTCTTACCCCTTTTTACCCTGAAGGAGGCGGGCAAGTTGGCGATACTGGGCATTTAGAAAACGAACGAGGAGATAAAATCTTTATTAGTGACACAAAGAGGGAAAACAACCTTATTGTTCACTTAACTGACAAGATACCAGTGGATTTAAGCGGTAACTTTAAAGCGTTAGTAAATACAAACAAACGAGAACTTACACTGCTTAATCATTCCGCTACTCACCTGCTCCATGCAGCTTTACGCGATGTTTTGGGAACTCACGTTGAACAGAAAGGTTCATTGGTGAATCCAGACTATTTAAGGTTCGATTTCAGTCATTTTGCTAGAGTAACGGATGAAGAAATGGATAAAATCCAAGCGCATATAAATTCTGCTATCCAGGCAAATCATCCTCTTAATGAGATGAGAAACATACCAATTACGGAAGCACAAAAAATGGGCGCCATGGCCTTGTTTGGAGAAAAATATGGAGATGCCGTTCGTGTAATTCAATTCGGTGATTCAATCGAATTGTGCGGAGGTTGTCACGCACCGAATACAGGAAAAATTGCCTTGGTGAAAATACTTTCAGAAGGAGCAGTTGCTGCTGGAGTTCGCAGAATTGAGGCAATTACTGGTCCAACCGCCGAAGCCTATTTCAGAAAAAGAGACCGACAAGTAAGCGATTTGATGCAAACATTAAAAAGTCCGAAAGATTTGAACAAATCTGTCGAAGATTTAATTCAAAAAAATCAAGATTTGCAGAATGAAGTTGAAGCGTTTAAAAAACAAATTGCTTCTTCAGTAAAACAAGAATTAAAAACAAAAATCGAAGACAAAAGCGAATTCAAATTGCTTCATGCCATTGTAGACCTTGACGCTAGTTCGATAAAAGATTTATTGTACCAATTCAAAGGAGAAATTCCTTCTTTCTTTGGTGTTATCGGTGGAAAAGACGGCGACAAATGTTCATTATCAATTATGATTTCCGACGATTTAGTTACTTCTAGAAGTCTAGACGCTGGAAAAATAATACGTGAAGTTTCATCTCACATCCAGGGCGGCGGTGGCGGACAAGCCTTTTTTGCCACTGCTGGTGGTAAAAACTCAGATGGATTACAAAAAGCAATTGCTGAGGTCCTGAACAAAATATAACACCCTTTTTATAATAACTGTAAACTCAAATTTTTCAAACCGTTTTTTCTTGAAAAGTGATATTCCGTTTTGGGATAGTGAGTCAGTTATTTGTTAACTCTCGATTAAGTTGTAGGTAAAAATAAATTGTTACCCATTAAAACTTAGTATATTAGAATTTTATAAAAAGTCTATTATGAAGAGAACGCTCCACATTGTTTTTACTGTTTTATCGACCATTAATTTATCACTTTCACAAGACACTTTTTCAATTGTCGCTGTTGATTCCGTTACAGGAGAAGTAGGAAGTGCTGGCGCTTCGTGTGTAGATTTGTTCCAAGCAGGTCTACCAACGGATGATTTTCTAGGAGTTTTGGTTCCTGGTGTAGGCGCAATTAACACACAGGCATATTATGTGCCTGCGAATCAAAACAACGCTACCAATAGAATGAACTTAGGAGAAACACCTAGTCAGATAATTCAATGGTTAATAAATAACGATGTTTCAGCCCAACCAGATATTCGTCAATACGGGATTGCCGCATTAATTAACGGAAGCCCACAAACTGCGGCACATACCGGTACATCAACAAATGATTACAAAAACCATATTACTGGGGTAAATTATTCCATTCAAGGTAATATCTTGCTAGGACAAGAAGTTCT
>JAHEMP010000178.1 GCA_024643585.1 Crocinitomicaceae bacterium
CTTATGTGTTTTATGGACGCTCTAGAACTTAACGAAGACACATTAATGGCGACAGGAATCACACATACGAATCGCTATGGTACTGGTCTTGATAAAATGCTTTTTGACTATGGCTTAAAGTTAAATGACAATTTTGTCATAGATGTAAGATGTGCTCCCAAAGTTGTTCCGCTCGCGAAGCAAACGCTAATTCCATGGTACTACCATGTTTTAGCTACACCCACTCCCCACCCCATTTCGCGAAATCTTGAACCTGTTTCACTAGAATATGTAAGTGAAATTCAATTTGTTGGAAGTGACGAAATTGCTTTAACACCTGTCTTAACATCCTCAACGAATTCCACTCGAACAGGAATGGCACCCATGATAAGTTTAGGTATGCCCATGAATTATGGGAAAAACCCAAAATTGGTAGTTGATCCTGAAAATGAAGTAAACAAAGTTTGTATCGCTGGACTAGCAGAAGGTTTCTTTACTTCACATTATAAAAATAGAATTGTAGACGAGTTTGCTAAAAATCCTCTCATACAATACAAAGAGAAAAGTGAAAAAGAAGGCAAAGTTTTATTGGTCGGTAATGGGCGTTTTATTCAAAACGCATACGACACAATGATGGGTAAAAATGGTTTAATGTTCAAACCCAAGGAATACAACGACTTACGCTTCAATCCCAAATTAATGGAAATGGGGGTTGAAATTTTTTACGGTAATCAAGAGTTTTTCCAAAACGCGACTGATTATATGATGGGTGATAACTCAGTTCTAGACATTCGTTCAAAACAAATTGATATTCATCAAATTGATAATGAAAAGGTTAGTGAATCCGCTGTTTTTTACAAGTGGGTAAATATGCTTGTTCCTTGTCTAATAATTCTACTATTATCTTTTGTATTCTTTTATATTCGAAAAAGAAAGTACGCATCTTAATGCAAATATTCTCTATGAAAAAAACAATAACTCTTGTCTTTGCTGTTGCACTTGTTGGCGCATTGTCCTATTGGGCATATAACCTTATTCAGAATAAAGGTACATCCGTAGAAACGAGTCTTTTTGATTTTGCAATTGCCGATACGGCATCTGTAGATAAAATAATAATTACAGATTTGAATTCGAATTCATTTGAAATCAAAAGGGAAGGCAATACTTGGACTGATAAAGATGGTGGCTGTATTATTCAAGAAAACGCACAAAATATCTTATACGTCATCAAAAACATTGAATTTAAAGGGTATTTGCCTGAAAAATCAATTCAGCAAACCATCAACAGAATGTCCGCAATGGCAATGAAAGTGGATATTTTTCAAAATGGAAATTGGTCCAAGTCATGGTACATAGGTACCGCTTCACAAGATCATTATGGTCAAATTATGCTGCTCGATTCAGATGAGTCAGGGAAAAGTGACCAGCCTGTTCTCATGAAGGTAAAAGGATTAAATGGAATTATCGAACCAAACTTTTATTCAGATCCGAGAAAATGGAGATGCACGAACATTTTTGCTTTATCAGTTGACAAAATTAAGCGTGTTGAAATTAACAATTACCGCGATCCCGAAAGATCGTTTTCCATCGATAAAAATGGTAGCTCATTTACTGTAATGCAAAGAGGAAAACGTTTACCAACACTTGATACAATAAAGGCTTACCGATATTTACAAGGTTTTAAGAAAGTGAATTATTACTTGCCCAACTACGTGCTTTCAGAAAAGCAAGTTGATAGTGTTATTCAATCAAAGCCTTTTGGTTCAATGAAATTGACAGAAGCAAATGGCAAATCTACATTTTTGAAATTCTTCCCAATTTTAGGCGAAGAGTCCTTTGATGGCGAATATGGGGAGGTTACGAATATGGATCTAAATAATTTCTGGTGCCTATTGCCAGGAAAAGAACTGGTTAAGTGTCAATTTTTTGTATTTGATCCGCTGACTCGGGGTGACATTTATTTTCCTTTTGACGAAAGTAAATTTAAAAAGCCTACAGCTACAGCTAATCCCTAATAGTTGATAATATGTTAACAAATTGACATTTATTGTGTCAATTTGTCGCCCATTAACCAGTCTAATGTGACTATATTTGTTAGTCAAAAAAGTAACAAAAGAAAATGAATTTCATAACTTCCAGCACAACCTTACTTCGCCACCTTCAAAGTATTTCTGGTGCCTTAAGTACGAACAGTACATTGCCAATTTTAGATAATTTCCTTTTTGAAATTAACGATGGAAAGCTTACTGTTTCCGCCTCCGATTTGGAAAATACTATGAAAACGGAATTGGAGGTTGAGGCAAATGAAGCCGGTAAAATTGCAATGCCTGCAAAATTGCTTCTTGACGTCTTAAAAAGTCTTCCTGAGCAGCCTTTGACTTTTTTAATTGACAAGACAAACTTCTCGATTGAAATTGCTTACGACAATGGAAAGTCGAAAATGGTAGGTTACAACGCGGATGATTTTCCAAGAACTCCAGAGATAGACAATAAAAAAAGTTTGAAAGTTTCAGGCGATATCGTTTCCAACGGAATAAACAAAACGCTTTTTGCTACTGGGAATGATGAACTTCGTCCCGTTATGAGTGGTGTGTTTTGTGAGTTTTCTCCTTCTGATATCGTATTTGTTGCAACGGATGCTCATAAATTGGTGCGATATAGAAGAACAGATTCTCAAGCCGACGGTTCATCAAGCTTTGTTTTGCCGAAAAAAGCACTTAACCTTTTGAAATCAAACCTAGGCGGTGATGAGGAAGTTTTGATTGAATACAACGAGCGAAATGCAAAATTTGTCTTTAATGATATCGAATTAGTTTGCAGATTAATCGATGGGAAATATCCAAATTACGACGCTGTAATCCCAAAAGAAAACCCAAATGTGTTGATTATAGACCGTTTACAGTTTTTGAACTCAATTAAGCGAGTATCGATTTTTGCAAATAAAACTACGCACCAAATAAAATTGAAATTGGCTGGAGCTGAATTGCAATTGTTTGCTGAAGATTTAGATTTTTCAAATGAATCAAACGAAAGATTGACGTGCAACTACGGTGGTGAGGACATGGAAATAGGTTTCAATTCCCGATTCTTGATGGAAATGTTGAATAATTTAGAATCTAGTGAGGTTAAATTAGAAATGTCAGAGCCCAGTAGAGCTGGTTTATTGACGCCAGTTTCCGATAATGAAAACGAGGACATTTTAATGTTGGTGATGCCAGTAATGTTAAATAGGTAATTTTTAAAAATATAATATAGGGAGGCTTTGGCCTCCTTTTTTTTTGTTGAGAAAAATCAATCTTAGATTGTTATCTTTGCACTCTCAAAAAAATAACAATGAAAAATGCCGAGGCGATAGAAAAACGTAGAACTTTTGGAATAATATCCCATCCGGATGCTGGTAAAACTACGCTTACAGAAAAACTATTGCTTTTTGGTGGGGCTATTCAATCGGCTGGAGCTGTAAAAAATAGTAAAATTTCAAAAACGGCTACTTCCGATTTCATGGAGATTGAAAAACAAAGAGGAATCTCTGTTGCTACTTCTGTCATGGCTTTTGAATATGGTGGAAAGCAGATAAATATCCTAGACACTCCAGGACACAAGGATTTCGCAGAAGACACATTCCGAACATTGACGGCAGTCGACAGCGTAATTCTTGTCGTGGACGTTGCAAATGGCGTTGAGGAGCAAACAAAAAAGTTAATGGAAGTTTGTCGAATGCGAAAAACTCCTGTTATCATTTACGTCAATAAAATGGACCGAGAAGGGAAATATACATTTGATTTGTTGGATGAATTGGAGCAGCATTTAGAAATTAAAGTCACTCCATTGACATGGCCTATCGGGATGGGTGACCGATTTAAGGGAGTGTATAACCTCTTCGATAAAAACTTAAACCTATTCCAAGCAAACAAAACCAAAATCTCAACGGATATAGTTTCATTATCTGATATAAATGATTCAAAATTAGATGAATTGGTTGGTGAAGCTCCGGCTCAAGAACTTCGGGAGGATATTGAGGTGATTGAAGGTGTCTACGACGAATTTTCTCGCGAAGACTACCTATCGGGAGACATAGCCCCTGTTTTCTTTGGATCCGCTGTAAACAATTTTGGTGTAAAAGAATTGTTGGACACCTTTTGTCGAATATCACCTTCGCCTAGAGGTCGCGCGACGGATGCTGGCTTCATTGAGCCTTCAGAAGATAAATTCTCTGGATTCGTATTTAAAATTCACGCCAACTTAGACCCAAAACACCGAGATAGAATTGCCTTTTTGCGCATTGTGTCTGGAAAATTTGAAAGAAATACGTTTTACAATCATGTTCGTTTGGGCAAAAAGGTAAAATTCCCTAATCCAACATCATTCATGGCTCAAGACAAAAGTGTAATTGAAGAAGCCTTTCCTGGAGATGTTATTGGACTTTATGATACCGGGACATTTAAGATTGGTGACACTTTAAATGAAGGCGCTGACTTTATGTTCAAAGGAATACCAAATTTCTCCCCGGAAATTTTTCAGGAATTAGAAAACTTAGATCCGTTGAAATCGAAGCAATTGGACAAAGGTATTCGTCAGTTAATGGATGAAGGTTTGGCTCAGTTGTTTATTCAGCAACCAGGAAATCGTAAAATCGTTGGCACAGTAGGACAACTACAATTTGAAGTAATTGCTTACAGACTTTTAAATGAATATGGTGCCAATTGTCGTTTTGTCCCAAAAGGTTATGCTAAAGCTGTATGGGTAACGTCTGAAAATTCTGAACAACTAAACTCCTTCATGCGATCAAAATCAAACTCGCTCGCAAAGGATAAAGACGATAATTTGGTTTTCTTAGCGGAAACATCTTTTCTATTAACGATGGCTGAACAAGATTATCCAGATATAACCTTTCATAAAACTTCAGCTTTCAAATTGGAAAAGCAATTCAATTAGAGTTCAAGATATTAAAGACTTATAACCAACCTTTTACAACCAATAAATCAGTCGTTGGGTTTGAATCCTCCATGGTTAAATTCATTGCTAAATGATCTATCCCATTGGTTAGAATTAATATTTTTGCTGGTATTGTATTTTGATATTGTGCGATTTGAAAAAATGTATTGTCGGAGAGCTTGATTTCAGGTGCTTTGCATTCAACAATAATAAATGGTTTTCCTAAATTATCAATGACGACAATATCGGCACGCCTATTCATATTGTTGTACCTCAAAGAAAACTCCGAAGCTATTTTTCCAATGGAAATATTCAATTCATTTAAAAGGAAAGCTATAAAATGCTGTCGAACCCATTCTTCTGGGGTT
>JAHEMP010000179.1 GCA_024643585.1 Crocinitomicaceae bacterium
AATAAAGCCTGGTAAAAAAGCGTTTAGGGTTTTTATTTCTCTATCCACACCAAGCGTATCCATCAAAGTTTCACTGTTTTGAATAGAAAAGGTACTATCTCCAATAATTTGATTGAATTTCAACCCAGAAAAATTGTAGGTTGAATCAGCTTCGTATTGGGTGACATTTTTAACAGACATAAACCCAATATTCTTTATTTGAATTTGGAAAAACGCTTGACTTTCGTTTAACCATCTAACAGGTATTCGAAAATCAGCATCCAAACCTAATCCCCAACCTTTATTAAATTTCTGACCTTCTGTGAATCTAAATCGTCCACCCAAATCTAATTCTAAATTTGACGCTGTGCTATCCATTATTAGTTCGCCTGAACGAACATAGGCGTCAGAGATGGAATTAATGTTGTAATAATTTATACCAAAATTACTCTTGGTTTTTTTATCAATGAAACCAATACCAATTTTTTGAAATGTTAAGGCGTTTCCTTGTGTACCTGAAAACTTAGCCGTGTCGCCTAAAAAAGACGAATTCCCGTTGAATACAAGATCAAAGAAATCCTTTGAGTAGGCCGCAGAGATATAATTGTAGTAACCACCCCTGACATAATACCCAAATTTATCCTGGTTGAAAATTCTTGTTTTGTAATCCCTAAATTCAATTTCTCCAGAAGCTTCGGAACCAATTTTATTTTGAGCGGAATGACTATTCAAACTTCTTAATTTCATGTCCGGATCTATATATCCACCGTACAAGAGTTTTTTGGTCAGTTCATTTCTGATAGATGTACTGCCATAGTCCAAGATACAAGTACCAATTATTTCAAAATTGTATATTGAGGTGTCCATTTGAATTGGCAATGAATGCTGAGAATATACCTTCCCTGCTAAAACAAAAAATAGAACTAGAATTAGCTTATTCATATTTTGTCTCGTATTGAAGGTTCATTCTCAATTTGCAGCCTAAAAAGCACTTTTCATTGAGCCATACAGAAGAATTATTCATTGTGGCAGGATCTGGCGTGTCAAATTTTGCTGTAACGATAATTTTCTTGCTATTTGCAATCGTTTTAAAATCCTCCTCATTTATAGACCAGATAATATTGCTACCCATCACCTGAATTCCTGAACTTGACATTACGCCAAAAAGCCCTGATTCGATTTTCTCGTATTGAGGAAGTGCGAAAATCACATTTCCGTAGTCATCAATCAATTCAAGCATTAGCTGACCTTGAATGGGGAAAGCGTTTTGTAAATCAATAATTATTTCCCCTGAACGCGCTTGGTTTAACTGTTTGCTAATATTGGATAAGTTTAAGTTAAAAGTATCTTTTATCGTAAAATTGTCAAGCGCAAATCCAAGTGGCATCGTTAAATTCAAATCTAACTTAACCGCACTGTTTGGGAAAAATTCATTCCAAGATCCAGAAATGTTTCCAAGTGGATTTAATTCAAACTCATACACCAACTTGAGTTTTGGCCCGGCATTTTCTAAAAAATATTTGATATTGCTATTTGAAGTTTGGAAATTGTAATTCGTTTCTGAAGGACTCAAACTCGACCAGCTTCCAGATGCTGCATTTACGTTTTGAGGAACATTCATTTGATTTGACGTTAAAGAAGTTGATGTCCCGTTGGCTTTCGTTGTTACAACTTCTTTCAAAATTATCCTCCCCTGCGCTTTAATTCCGTTGGAGAGGTTCAAATTTAAATTTAAACTCGGAAGGTCGATAGATCCATCAATCCATTTGGCTAAAAAGGCCACATCGGTTTCTACTGTGTCTGAAAATACTTGCTGACCGAAATATCCTTTCGCGTATTCCAGCTTAATATTTTTTATTGTTGCATATACTTGTGTAACGTATGCACTAGTGCTAGTTACTGGAGGTCCATTTGGGTCGGATGTAACTGTAATTTTTGAAAGTAATTTATTATTCCCTCCACCGGTTAACCCAGACAAGTCCATCTGAGAACCGGCTAAGTCAATGTTTTTTGTTCCAGAGGTGGGGTTAGAAAGAGACCCAGCCTCAACTGCTAAATTAGCAGAAACCACTACTCCATTTTTTTTAACTCCCGGTAATTCTATTGTACAAAAAACTTTTGTTGGATATGGGTTTTTCAATAAAATTTCTATTTGACCATTTTTTAGATTAATTTTTGTCAATTCAATGGGGTCAAGATTCAAATCTCTTTCCTCAGTTTGATTTACAAATGAATAACCTGGGGGAACATTTATTGTTGTTCCAATAGAAAAATTATTTTGCAGTGTTGTATCGGGAATACCCACAATTGAGTTTAAATCGAAACGAAATAGTTCTCTTTTTAAATTAACATCATAATAACCAGCAGAATTAACGCTCAAGGTTGAGTCATTCACCCAATCCATAAGTGTTAAAGTGTCATTAATTAGTGGAGCAGACCAGTCGCTATTCCATCTTGTTGCCTCTTTTCTGCAAGATGAAAAGATTAGTGAAACAAGAAAAATGAAAATAAGTTTGTTCATACTATACTACTAACGAAAGATTCAAAGAATCAGTTGTGTTTTTTTATTATGCTCGCTCAATTATTACAGCGTATCCTTGCCCTACTCCTATGCACATTGTAACTAAAGCGTATCTTTTATTTGTCTTTTGCAACTCAATAGCTGCTGAATGAAGAATTCTTGCACCCGTCATACCTAAAGGATGCCCTAATGAAATTGCCCCTCCATTTGGATTTATCCTAGGATCATTATCTTCAAGTCCCATTTTTCTCGTACAGGCTAAAACTTGTGCTGCAAATGCTTCATTTAATTCTAAAATGTCCATTTCTTTTAATGTTAAACCGGAACGCTTTAGTATTTTTTCAGAGGCATATACAGGCCCAATCCCCATTATTCTTGGTTCAACTCCTGCCACAGCACCGCCAACAATTCTAGCTAAAGGTTTAAAATTGTGCGATTTAACCGCTTCTCCGGAAGCAATTAACAAAGCCGCTGCACCATCATTCAAACCTGACGCGTTACCAGCTGTAACTGTCCCATCCTTTCTAAAAGCAGGCCTTAAACTAGACAATGTTTCTAAGGTCGTTGAAGGTCGAGCAAATTCATCTTTAGAAAAAACCAAGTCCTCTTTTTTTCTTTGCGGAATGTGCACGGGTACAATCTCTTCATCAAATCGGCCATTTGAAATTGCTTTTGCTGCTTTTTCCTGTGACCAAACTGAAAATCTATCTTGAGACTCTCTATCTATCGAATACATTTCCGCCAAATTCTCTGCTGTATCTCCCATTCCGTCGACACCATAAAGCTCTTCCATTTTTGGATTTATAAACCTCCAACCGAAAGCAGAATCGTACATTTTCGCATCTCTTCCGAAGGCAGAGGATGTCTTTGAAATTACCCATGGTCCTCTGGTCATATTTTCCACGCCACCAGAAATATAAATGTCACCCGCGCCATCCTTAATTGCTCTTGCAGCATTTATAGTCGCTGCCATTCCAGAGGCACAAAGTCTATTAACCGTTTCTCCAGCTAACTCAAAAGGAAGTCCAGAAAGCAAACCTGCCATTCTAGCGACATTTCTATTGTCTTCTCCAGCCTGATTAGCACATCCGAAAATAACATCTTCAATTAATTTCGGGTCAAATTGAGAATTTCTTGAAATCAATTCCTTAATAACTAGGGCTCCCATATCGTCTGGTCTTACGCTAGCCAAAGTGCCACCAAAATTTCCAATCGGTGTTCTCACACCGTCAACTATATATATATCTTTTGACATTGCTATATTCTAAAATTCAAACAAAAATAATCAATTTGTAAGTTATGTAAGGTACAAAGCCTGAAATAGCAGATGTTAATAACTTCCGAAAGTTAAATAGGCATAATCTTTGTATTTTGGTGGGTTGTAATAAAACCAAAAACATGAAAAAAAAGCTTACCACAATCTGTTTGGTGCTTTTATGCAGTTGTTTAGCAAAGGCTCAAGAGGAGTTGACGCCAGCTGAACAAGCATACAAAGATTCCATTTCAGGTTTAAATGAATTGAACGCGGCAATCGCTGAATCACAAGAGGCCTATAATCGAGGAATTCAAAAGTTTTCATCCAAAGATTATTCTGGAGCGTTGAAAGAGTTTACAGTATCAATTAGTGTTGACCCCAATTTTACCGCCGCCTATTACAACAAGGCAGTCGCAGAAAATGAATTGGAGAAATACAAAGAGGCAACCAAAACGCTTGACAAACTTTTGGAATTGGATCCTGGTTACTCCAAAGCTTATTTTCAGCGCGGAAGATCCCATCAGGGTTTGAACGATTATTTAAACTCAGAAAAGGACTATGAAAAGTCAATTCAAATCGACCCTAAAAATCCAAAAGCGTATTATAATTATGCGACTTTAAAGTTCTTGCAACAAGACTATGCAGGTGCTATTTCCAATTTCACTAAAACAATTGATTTGGATGAAAATTTTGCCTTTGCCTACAACGACAGAGGAAGCTGCTACAGAATGATGGAACAGTACCCAAAAGCTATCGTCGAATACGAAATGGCATTAAAGAAAAATCCAAATTTGACCTTTGTGCTGAACAATTTGGGAACCACAAAGAAAAAGACAAAGGATTACACTGGAGCGATTGCAGCTTTTAATCGCGCTATTTCAATTGATGGGAATTATTATTATGCCTATAATAATAGAGGGGCAACTTTATTAGAGCAGGGAAAGGTAGATGATGCGGAAAGAGATTTTATAAAAGCTTTAAGTATCAAATCCGACTATGCACCAGCAAATTGCAATTTATCTGGAGTCTACTTTAAAAAGAAAGACTATAAAAAAGCTTTTGACTTCGCTGACAAGGCGATTAAAGCAGATAAGAACTATGCGAATGCATATGTAAATCGAGGAATGGCATCCGAAATGCTCAGGAATCAAAATGATGCTTGCGAAGATTGGCACAAAGCTAAAGAACTAGGAAATACAGTCGGAAAACAATATTATGCTGGAAATTGCAACGATTAAGCTAAATCAAATGAAAAATATACTAATAACACTCTCCATTATAAGTACTAGCTTATTTGGAATAGCCCAAAATATAGAATTCAAATCGTCAAATTTTAAATCTGACAAAGAAGGTTACAAAAATGCAACTGAGGAACTAGACAAAGGCGACGAATACTATAAAATAGCCAACGAAGCTTTGTTCGAAGTAAAACCACTTGGAATTAATTATGAAATGGCTTTGAAACATTATTCGAATGCTCAAAAATTCAATCCCAATAGCGCAACTTTAAATTTTAAAATT
>JAHEMP010000013.1 GCA_024643585.1 Crocinitomicaceae bacterium
CAATACATGACCGAAATTTATGCTCAACAACCGGGGTCGCAGGCAGGAATGTGGAATAGACTTGAATACAGACCTTTGGAAGGATTTGTATTCGCGGTAACTCCGTTCAACTTTACAGCAATTGCAGCTAACCTTTGTGCAGCTCCAGCTATGATGGGAAACGTCGTTGTTTGGAAACCAGCTGAATCTCAAATGTATTCAGCACAAGTTATTATGGAAATTTTCCAAGAGGCAGGTTTGCCGGATGGTGTTGTAAATATGATTTCAGTGTCTGGCCCAGTAGCTGGTGAGGTCGTTTTCAAACATAGAGATTTCGCAGGACTTCACTTTACAGGTTCTACTGGCGTATTCCGTCATATGTGGAAAGAAGTTGGAATGAATATAGAAAAATACAGAAGCTACCCACGAGTTGTTGGTGAAACAGGTGGAAAAGACTTCGTAGTAGCGCACAATTCGGCTGATGCAAAAGAAGTTGCGACTGCAATAGCAAGAGGAGCTTTCGAATACCAAGGACAAAAATGTTCAGCCGCTTCCCGTGGATATGTTCCACAATCGATTTGGGCAGATGTTAAGTCTTCACTAATTGATCAGGTGAAATCATTCAAAATGGGAACAACGGAAGATCCTTCCAACTTCATCAATGCTGTTATCGACGAAAAAGCTTTTGATAAAATCGCTGCGTATATTGATGATATTAAAAAGCAACCGGATGCTGAAATTATTGCTGGTGGTAATTACGACAAATCGATAGGTTACTTTATTGAACCAACTGTTGTCGTAACGACAAATCCAACATTCAGAACCATGTGCGAAGAAATTTTTGGACCAGTTATGACTCTTTACGTATACGATGACAAAGACTTCGATGCTGTTTTGGATTTGGTTGATCAAACTTCGGATTACGCCTTGACAGGTTGCATCATGGCAAAAGATCGTTATGTGATTAACCACGCCATGAAGAAACTGGAAAATGCTGCTGGAAACTTTTACATCAACGACAAACCAACGGGTGCCGTTGTTGGTCAACAACCATTTGGTGGTGCAAGAGGTTCTGGCACAAACGACAAAGCAGGTGCCGCAATGAACTTGCTACGTTGGGTTTCTGCTCGTACCATCAAAGAAACCTTCGTTACACCTAAAGATTACAAATATCCGTTCTTGGGATAAGAAACGAAAAGTATACTTTTAGAAAACGGAATCTCAGCAATGGGGTTCCGTTTTTTTTCTTTCAATTTGCCAGAAAAATTGGTATCTTTAAATTATTCTAAAAATAAAAGTTACGATTTTGTTGAGTAAAACTTTCGCTTAAATCACTGCTAGTAATGTGCTTTATGAGTTATAAAAAAGATTATCAATTGTAAAAATCTTGTTTGCTCGTTCTTTGATTATAATTTTTTCCAATCTCCATTTCAGCTTAACGAGGGCTTACAGTCTTACGACAGAAATTTGTAGGTTTTAAGAAATGCTGTTAATTCAGAAGTGTATAATCTCTAATATATATTTTCGGAAATTATCCGTGTTTACAGAATTTGCTTTAGCCATTGAAAACCCATTTTAGGTAGAAGTAGTTGCAAAATGTAACAAATAGATAAATAATCTCATTAAAGATTAAAAGGTATGTACAGATTTGTTTTTAAAAAATTATCGGGAAAACGAAAATGAAAAAGTGTCTGTTATACATAGTTTTTATTTCATTTACGGTTTTTGGAAATGATGAAAACATGGACATGGACAGACTTTTAGCCAAGATGCGCTCCTCACCAGAATCTAAATTAGCAGTTGATCAATACAATCATTTTATTGACTCCATGTTTAGAAGTGAAATTCCCAAGAATAAACGTGGTTTGTACAACTATATAACTAATACCTATAAAATTGCTAAAAGAATAAATTATAAACATGGTATGGCCATGGCACAATACCACCTTGGTAAATATCATATTTCTACTTACAGCAATTATTCAAAGGCTATTCCAGCCATTTTAACAAGTCTAACCCTATACGAACGCGAGAAAGATAGCCTGGGTATTTCCCAGTGCTACTTGCAATTGGGGGTAATTAGTTATGTTACTCAGTATTTTGAAGATGGTATAAAAAACTTCAAACATTCACTACGGTATCACAACAACCCAACATCCACTTATCTATTGGCAATTTCCTATACCGAATTAAACAATTTTGTTCTTTCCAAAAAATACTTTTTTTCAGCTATTGATGAATACAAAAAGACAAATAAGATAAAGGGGTTGAACGAATGTTATATGTATCTGGGTAAAATGTATTTATCAGAACAAGATTTTGATTCGGCTTATTATTATCTCAAATTGACCTTGCCTCCTATTATGAAAAGTGATTCTGAAGAAGATTTTTCACGCCCATATGCCTTAATTTCGGAGTACTTTTTCTTAAACAGACGCTTGGATAGTGCTTTGTATTATGCCCAAAAGAGTTATAAATTGACAAAATTAAAGGATGATCAAATAAGTGCCGTGATTTCCACGGAAATAATAAGCAAGGTTTACGAAGAAAAAAAAGATTTTAGGAAAGCTCTCTATTTTCTGCAACTTCATTATCTCTTAAAGAATGAAAACATGAAAGGAGATACCAAACAAAAAATCGCTGAAATGCATGATATGTTCGATTTCACAAGAAAAATGGACAAAGAAAAACAAAAGCATCGTGAAGAAATCTATAAAAAAAATCGAACAAAAAACATTTTTTTAGTCACAGGACTTTTTGTCTTGCTAGTATCTGGTGGACTTTGGAGTCGATTGGATTATGTAAGAAAATCGAAAGCAGCTTTGCAACATGAAAAAAATGTTTCTGAATCTTTACTATTAAATATTCTTCCACTTGAAATTGCTCAAGAACTAAAAGAAAATGGCTCGGCAAAGGCAAGAAATTTCAAAAATGCCACCATATTGTTTACCGATTTTAAAAGCTTTACTGAATTTAGTGAGAAACTAAGCGCGTCCGACCTAGTCAAGGAGATAAATGAATGCTTTATTGGTTTTGATTCCATCATGGATAAGTATAGCATAGAAAAAATTAAAACTATTGGTGACGCTTATTTGGCAGCAGGGGGCATCCCAATTCCTTCTGAGGATTCCGTTAAAAATACAGTTCTGGCTGCTCTTGAAATGCAAGAATACATTATCAAAAGAAAAGAACAATTGGAAATCAGTGGTTTGCCTGCTTTTGAAATGCGGGTAGGCGTTCATACAGGGCCTGTTGTAGCCGGTATTGTAGGTGTAAAAAAATTCCAGTATGATATTTGGGGCGATACCGTAAACACGGCCAGCCGAATAGAAAGTTGCGGTGTCGTAGGCAAGGTCAATATAAGTCAAGCAACTTATGATCTTTTAAAGGATGATATAACTTTTACTTTTGAAAGTCGAGGTAAAATTGAAGCCAAAGGCAAAGGAGAAATAGAGATGTGGTTTGTGTCTCGATCTGTATAAATGTTCATAATACCCATCTTGACCAAAACCTTTCCTTAACCGAAATTTTAATCGCACTAATGGTTCATTTTCTTGATGTGTTAAAAATTCTTCTCTTTCTGTCTAATCTCCCCCATCGCTCTTTCGGCAATAGCTGTAATCGTCAAAGAAGGATTTACGCCCGGATTGGCAGAGATCATGGAACCATCAATTACGAATAAGTTTTTGTATCCAAATACCAAATTGTTCTTATCGATAACGCCGACGGAGTTGTCTCTTCCCATAACCGCTCCGCCCAGAATATGCGCTGTAGACGGAATTCCGGCCAAGGTTTCCAGTGAGAAAGAAGTACTTACGCCATTCACGGCTTTTGCATATTCCTTGACTAGCTTTACAGATTCAGGAATAAAAGGCGTTGGTTTTTTTCCCGTGCTCATGGAAGAACGCATGGAACCAAAACTATTTCTTTTAAACTTTAGCGTACTATCTAGTGTTTGCATGAAAAGAAGGACAACCGTTTTCTTCGCCCAGCTGTTTTTAAAATAGATCTTAAAGTATTTGAGCGGTGATTTAAAAAATGCCACCAAAATTTTCCCTAAACGAACGAAGACATTATTCCCCGTAACATAAGGAAGATGAACCAATTTCCATGCATTGGATCCTTCGCCGTATCTACAAATTTCCAAATGACTGTTTTCATCTGTGTCTAAAATGCTGCCAATGGCGACACCTTTTGAAAAATCTTTGTCTTTATCCAACGTTGAAACACTCACCAATGTTTCGTTGTTGCTGCGAATGTCATCTCCAAGTTTATCGGATAAATTCGGAAGAGATTTATTCTTCAATTTCAACAATAACTTTACTGTACCTAAAACACCTCCAGAAAAAACAACCCCTTTTGCTTTGATTTTTCTTGCTTTGGAAAAAATCCTTGTACTTGATTTTATTGAAATTTCGTAACCTTCGGAACCATCACTTTTACCAATTGGTCGAACATCGTAAACTTCATTTTCGGCTAGAATTTCGGCGCCCAATTTTTGTGCTAAATGGAGATAGTTTTTATCCAAAGTGTTTTTGGAATTATTTCTACATCCTGTCATACAAGCTCCGCAATAATTACAACCTGTTCTATCTGGACCTTCACCTCCAAAAAATGGATCTTTTTTAGTCACGTTTTCTTCACCAAAATAAACGGCTACATTCGTTGGGCTATAGTTTTCATTAATATTTCGATTATTAGCAACCTGTTTCAAACCGTTATCGCCATCGAACAATTTTGGGTTTTGAGTGGCGCCCAGCATTCTTAATGCTTCGTCGTAAAACGGTTTTAATTCATTCTCCCAATCATTTAGTTCGGCCCAGCTTCCCGTTTTAAAAAATGTTGACTTTGGAACGGGCAAAGTATTCGCATAAACAAGAGATCCTCCACCGACACCTGTTCCAGATAAAACAGCCAAATGTTTGAAAATGGTCAATTTCATTATACCAAATAAGCGAAGCTCAGGTAACCAAAGCCATTTTCTCAAATTCCAATTCGTTTTAGGGAAATCTTTGGCCTTGTACCATTTGCCTTTTTCCACAACAAGAACTTTGTATCCTTTCTGCGAGAGTCTTAGCGCACTTACTGATCCGCCAAACCCACTTCCAATTATGACATAATCGTAATCCATTGACTCAAATATATTCATTTTTCGTACCGAATTAAACAAAAAAATGGGAGCCAATTTCTTGACTCCCATTTTATTCTATTTGTTTTTATTACTAAGCTTCAGCTTCTAATCTTGATAACTCTTCTTTTCCTGCAACAACCACATTTTGGAAACGACGTACTCCAGTTCCTGCCGGTATTAAGTGACCTACAATTACATTTTCTTTCAATCCTAATAGGTTATCTTCTTTACCAGAAATAGCTGCTTCGTTCAATACTTTCGTAGTTTCCTGGAACGATGCCGCAGAAATAAACGATTGTGTTTGAAGTGATGCACGAGTGATACCTTGCAACAACGGTGTAGATGTTGCTGGAACTGCGTCTCTTGCTTCAACAGCTTGGCTATCTGTACGTTTCAATTGAGAGTTTTCATCACGTAAACGACGAGCTGAGATGATTTGTCCATTTTTCAATGTTGTAGAATCACCTTTGTCAACTACGACTTTCATTCCGTAAATTGCGTCATTCTCTTCCATGATATCTGCTTTGTGAACAGATTGTCCTTCCAAGAAACGAGTATCTCCAGCGTCGATAATCTCTGCTTTCAACATCATTTGACGTACAATTACTTCGAAATGTTTATCGTTAATTTTCACCCCTTGCAAACGGTATACCTCTTGAATTTCATTCACAATGTACTCTTGTACAGCTGTAGGTCCTTCAATGTTTAATATATCGTTTGGCGTTACAGCTCCATCAGACAATGCACTACCTGCACGAACGAAATCATTTTCTTGTACCAAGATGTGTTTCGAAAGTGGAACCAAGTATTTACGTACTTCACCTGTTTTCGTTGTGATAATAATCTCACGGTTACCTCTTTTGATTTTTCCGTATTCTGCAATACCGTCAATCTCTGAAATAACAGCTGGATTTGAAGGGTTACGTGCTTCGAATAACTCCGTTACACGTGGTAAACCTCCTGTAATATCACCTGTTTTTCCTGCCACACGAGGGATTTTAACCAAAATCTCACCTGCTTCAATTTTATCTCCTTCAACAACAGAAATGTGTGCATCTACTGGTAAACTGAATTCTCTTAATACCTCTTTAGTTTTAAGATCGATAATATGTATTGCTGGATTTTTCTTTTTATCTCTTGACTCTGTAATTACTTTTTCAGTAAATCCAGTTTGCTCATCGACTTCTTCACGGAATGTAACACCTTCAATGATATTATCGAAGACAACTTTACCATCAACATCAGAAACGATTACAGCATTGTATGGATCCCATTTACAGATCACATCGCCTTTTTTCACTTTCTTAACATCACCGATAACCATTTCAGAACCGTAAGGAATATTCGCTGTCTGAATTACAATTCCAGATTTTTCATCCGTAACTTTCATTTCAGCAGAACGTCCAATTACAACAACTTTTTTCGTGCCATCTGCATTTTTCTTCTCGATAGTTCTCAATTCTTCAATTTCGAATTTACCGTTTGCTTTTGCTTTTAAGTCTGAAATATCTGTTGTATTCGATGCAGTACCCCCAACGTGGAAAGTTCTCAACGTCAACTGTGTTCCTGGTTCACCAATTGATTGTGCAGCAATTACACCAACTGTATCTCCTAACTGAGCATCGCGGTGCGTTGCAAGGTTTCGTCCGTAACATTTTGAACAAACTCCTCTACGCATTTCACAAGTCAATACTGAACGAATTTCAACTTCATCAATTTCAGCTTTTTCAATTGCTTCAGCGACATCTTCGTTGATAATTGCACCAGCCTCAACTAATAGTTCTTCCGTTTCTGGGTGGAAAATATCATGAACAGATGTTCTACCTAATATACGGTCGTACAATGGTTCAACAATATCATCGTTTTTCTTCAATGCAGTTGCAACCAATCCACGTAAGGTTCCGCAGTCATTCACATTGATAACAACATCTTGTGCAACGTCAACCAAACGACGAGTAAGATAACCTGCATCGGCTGTTTTCAAGGCTGTATCCGCCAAACCTTTACGAGCACCGTGGGTAGAGATAAAGTATTCCAAAATTGATAATCCTTCTTTAAAGTTGGACAAAATTGGATTTTCAATAATCTCTTGAGATGATGCACCAGATTTCTGCGGTTTCGCCATCAATCCACGCATACCAGACAGCTGACGAATTTGCTCTTTCGATCCACGAGCTCCAGAATCGTACATCATGTAGATACTGTTAAACCCTTGTTTATCTTCTTGCAATTGATTCATCAAAGTTGCAGTCAAACGTGAGTTTGTATGCGTCCAGATATCAATAATTTGGTTATAACGTTCGTTGTTAGTAATTAGACCCATGTTGTAATTGTCCATTACTTCTTTCACATCAGATTCCGCTTTATCCACCAATTCAACTTTTTGTTTTGGTATGATAATGTCATCTAAGTTGAAGGACAATCCACCTTTGAAGGCCATGTCATAACCCAACTCTTTGATATCATCCAAGAACTGAGCCGTGCGAGAAGTACCACAAATTTTCAATACTTTACCGATAATATCACGTAAAGCTTTCTTTGTCAATACATCATTTATGTATCCAACTTGTTTTGGAACGTTCACATTAAACATAACGCGACCGCAAGTTGTTTCTTTCATTACTAAAACGGATTCTCCATTTTCATTCAAGTCGTATAATTTAACTTTGATATGAGCATGTAAATCCAATTTTTTCTCGTTGTATGCAATGATAACTTCTTCAGGAGAGTAGAAAATTCCACCTTCGCCTTTTACCACAACGTCACCTTTGGTTACTTTACCTTTTGTAATGTAGTAAAGACCCAAGACCATATCCTGAGATGGTACAGCTATTGGAGCACCATTTGCAGGGTTCAAGATATTATGTGAAGCCAACATCAACAATTGAGCCTCCAAAATTGCAGCGTTACCTAATGGTAAGTGAACCGCCATTTGATCCCCATCAAAATCGGCATTGAAGGCCGTCGTTACCAACGGGTGTAAACGAATCGCTTTTCCTTCAATCAATTTTGGTTGGAAAGACTGAATACCCAAACGGTGCAAAGTTGGTGCACGGTTAAGCAATACTGGATGTCCTTTTAATATGTTTTCCAAGATATCCCAAACAACAGGCTCTTTGCGGTCAACAATTTTCTTAGCTGATTTTACTGTTTTTACAATACCACGTTCAATCATTTTACGAATGATAAACGGTTTGTACAATTCAGCAGCCATGTCTTTTGGTAAACCACATTCGTGTAATTTCAAATCTGGTCCAACAACAATTACCGAACGAGCAGAATAATCAACACGTTTTCCTAATAAGTTTTGACGGAAACGACCTTGTTTACCTTTCAATGAATCAGAAAGAGATTTCAATGGACGATTAGACTCCGTTTTAACAGCTGATGCTTTTCTTGAGTTATCGAACAATGAATCAACTGATTCCTGCAACATACGTTTCTCATTACGCAAGATTACCTCCGGCGCTTTGATCTCGATCAATCTTTTCAAACGGTTGTTACGAATAATAACACGTCTGTATAAGTCATTTAAATCCGAAGTTGCGAAACGACCTCCATCCAATGGAACTAAAGGACGTAATTCAGGTGGAATAACAGGAACAACTTTTACAATCATCCATTCTGGTCTGTTCTCAATACGGTCTTTCGACTCACGCATTGCTTCAACAACTTGCAAACGTTTCAACGCTTCGTTCTTTCTTTGAACTGACGTTTCTGTGTTTGCTTGGTGACGTAAATTGAATGATGTTTCGTCCAAATCCATTGTGCTCAACAAGTCATAGATTGCTTCTGCACCCATTTTCGCGATGAACTTGTTTGGATCAGTATCCTCCAAATATTGGTTTTCTTTCGGAAGGGTTTCTAAGATATCCAAGTACTCTTCCTCAGTCAAGAAGTCAAGTCTTGCTAATTCAGATCCGTCCGCATTAACCGCAATTCCAGATTGAATTACTACATAACGTTCGTAGTAAATAATTTGATCCAATTTCTTTGTTGGAAGACCCAACAAATAACCTATTTTATTTGGTAATGAACGGAAGTACCAGATGTGTGCAACAGGAACAACTAATGAAATATGTCCCATACGCTCACGACGCACTTTTTTCTCCGTTACTTCAACACCACAACGGTCACAAACGATTCCTTTGTATCGGATTCTTTTGTATTTACCACAGTGGCATTCGTAGTCTTTAACCGGACCGAAGATACGCTCACAAAATAAACCATCTCTTTCAGGTTTATACGTTCGGTAATTTATCGTTTCCGGCTTCAATACTTCACCGCTTGAATTCTCCAGAATCATTTCTGGGGAAGCCAACGAGATGGTAATTTTATTGAAACTACTTTGTTTATTTGGTATTTCTTTTCTGTAAGCCATTTTCTTGCTTTTCTAAAAATTCAACAACTTGCGTTTAATCCAATGAAATGTTCAAACACAAACCTCTCAATTCATGCAACAATACGTTGAAGGATTCTGGAATTCCTGGTTCAGGAATATTGTCTCCTTTAACAATTGCTTCGTAGGCTTTCGCACGACCATTTACATCATCCGATTTTACGGTTAAGATTTCTTGTAGGATATTGGCAGCACCGAATGCTTCCAATGCCCAAACCTCCATCTCACCAAATCTTTGACCTCCAAATTGCGCTTTACCACCTAATGGCTGCTGCGTAATTAACGAGTATGGTCCGATTGAACGAGCATGCATTTTATCATCAACCATGTGAGATAATTTCAACATGTAGATAACCCCAACAGTTGCTGTTTGGTGGAATCTTTCTCCTGTTCCTCCATCATAAAGGTAAGTTTTACCAGATGTTGGTACTCCAGCTTTTGCCGTCCATTCATCTATTTCTGAAGGATGTGCTCCATCGAAAATCGGTGTTGCAAACTTAACTCCTAATTTTTCTCCTGCCCAACCAAGAACAGTTTCATAAATTTGACCTAAGTTCATACGAGAAGGCACCCCAAGTGGATTCAATACGATATCGACTGGTGTTCCATCTTCCAAGAATGGCATATCTTCAGCACGAACGATGTTTGCAACAATACCTTTGTTACCGTGACGTCCTGCCATTTTATCACCAACTTTTAATTTTCTCTTCTTAGCAACATACACCTTCGCCATCTTGATGATACCTGCTGGCAACTCATCCCCAACTGAGATGTGGAATTTCTTACGTTTGTAAGCTCCCAACATATCATTTGCTTTGATGTTGAAATTATGAATTACTCGGCCAATTAATGCATTCAATTCAGCATCTGCAGTCCAGTTTGTTGGATTCACAATACTATAATCGATGGCCATTAAATTCTTAGCTGAGAATTTTGTTCCTTTTTTAATTATCTCTTCTTTGAAATTATTGAAAACACCTGTTGATTTTGTGTCTCCAACGATAGCGACTAATTTGTCAGCTAAAACTTCTTTCAATTTAGCGAAATCTTTTTCGTAATCTACATCCAACGATTCCAAAACTGGTTTATCGTGCGCTTTAGATTTTCTATCTTTAATAGCTCTAGAGAACAATTTCTTTTGAACAACCACACCTCTCAATGATGGACCCGCTTTCAAAGAAGCATCTTTAACATCGCCCGCTTTGTCTCCAAAGATGGCACGTAAAAGTTTCTCTTCTGGCGACGGATCTGTTTCACCTTTTGGTGTAATTTTTCCAATCAAGATATCGCCTTCTTTGATTTCAGCTCCAACTCGAATCAAACCGTTTTCGTCCAAGTCTTTAGTTGCTTCTTCAGAAACATTAGGAATATCTGAAGTTAATTCTTCCATTCCTCTTTTTGTTTCACGAACGTCCAACGAGTACTCATCGATGTGAATTGATGTAAATACGTCATCGCGAACAACTCGCTCAGAAATTACAATCGCATCCTCAAAGTTGTATCCTTTCCATGGCATGAATGCCACTTTCAAGTTTTGACCTAATGCCAATTCACCACTTTCAGTTGCATAACCTTCACAAAGTACTTGTCCTTTTTCAACAGCGTCACCTTTCTGAACGATAGGTTTCAAGTTGATACAAGTTCCTTGATTGGTTTTAGCAAATTTAGTTAATGTATAATGAGTTAACTCCGTATCGAAACTAACCAATTTATCTTCTTTTGACCAGTCGTAACGGATAACGATTTCGTTTGCATCTACATACTCAACAACACCCGTTCCTTCAGCGTTAATCAAAACTCGAGAATCTCTAGCTACCAATCTTTCAATTCCAGTTCCCACAATTGGTGAATGTGGTTTCAACAATGGAACTGCTTGACGTTGCATGTTTGATCCCATCAATGCACGGTTGGCATCATCGTGCTCCAAGAATGGAATTGAAGATGCTGCAATCGATGCAATTTGGTTGGCACCTACGTCCATCAAAGTCAATTCTTTCGGTTCAACTACTGGGAAATCCCCTTCGTATCTCGCTTTTACAACATCCGTTAAGAATTTACCTTTGTCATCTACCTTCGCATTCGCTTGAGCAATCATTTGAGAATCCTCTTCTTCTGCTGTACGGTAAATTGGTTCTTTGTCCAATGCTACTTTACCATTTTCAACCAAACGGTATGGAGTTTCAATAAACCCTAGTTTATTTACTTTCGCAAATACACAAAGAGATGAAATCAAACCAATGTTCGGTCCTTCTGGTGTTTCGATTGTACACAAACGCCCGTAGTGCGTATAGTGAACGTCACGTACCTCAAATCCTGCTCTTTCTCTTGACAAACCACCTGGCCCTAGTGCCGATAAACGACGTTTGTGCGTCACCTCAGAAAGTGGATTCGTTTGATCCATAAATTGAGACAACTGGTTGGTTCCGAAGAATGAATTGATTACAGACGAAAGTGTTTTCGCGTTGATCAAATCAATCGGCGTAAACACCTCGTTGTCACGAACATTCATACGCTCACGAATAGTTCTTGCCATACGAGCCAAACCAACACCAAATTGAGAATACAATTGTTCACCAACTGTTCTCACACGTCTATTTGATAAGTGATCGATATCATCAACATCCGCTTTGGAGTTAATCAACTCAATCAAATATTTGATGATCATTATGATATCGTTCTTCGTCAATACTCTTGACGTTTCTGACTCATCTATGTTTAATTTTTTGTTTAATCGGAAACGACCAACTTCACCTAAATCGTAACGAGTATCAGAGAAGAATAATTTCTCAAATACATTTTTCGCTGTTTCATAATCAGGTGGTTCAGCATTTCTCAATTGTCTATAGATATGCTCAACCGCTTCTTTTTCTGAATTGGAAGTATCTTTTTGTAGGGTGTTGTAGATGATTGTAAAATCAGCGCTATTCACATCCTCTTTGTGCAAGATGATGTTTTTAACTCCTGAATCAACGATTAAATCTATGTGCTCCTCCTCGATCATAGTTTCACGATCCAAAAGAACTTCATTTCTTTCAATTGATACAACTTCTCCTGTATCCTCATCTACGAAGTCTTCAACCCATGTTTTCAAAACACGAGCAGCCAACTTACGTCCAACAGCTTTTTTCAAATTAGCTTTTGTAGCTTTCACTTCATCTGCTAATCCAAAAATACCAAGGATATCTTTATCTGATTCGTACCCAATGGCACGGAACAAAGTTGTAACCGGTAATTTTTTCTTTCTATCGATATATGCATACATCACATTATTGATATCCGTTGCGAATTCAATCCAAGAACCTTTAAAAGGAATGACTCTCGCAGAATACAATTTCGTACCGTTTGCGTGACGACTTTGTCCGAAGAATACACCTGGAGAACGGTGCAACTGAGAAACGATAACGCGCTCAGCTCCGTTAACCACGAATGATCCTTTCGGTGTCATATATGGAATTGTACCCAAATACACATCTTGAACGATGGTTTCGAAATCCTCGTGTTCAGGATCGGTACAATACAATTTCAATTTTGCCTTCAGTGGAACACTGTAGGTCAACCCACGGTCGATACACTCCTCTATGGAGTATCGTGGTGGGTCGATGAAGTAGTCTAAAAACTCCAATACAAATTGATTCCTGGTGTCAGAAATCGGGAAGTTTTCAGAGAATACTTTAAATAATCCTTCACTTTCTCTGTTATCAGGAGTTGTTTCCAATTGGAAAAACTCTTGGAAGGATTTTAATTGAATATCCAGAAAATCTGGGTATTCAAATTGACTTTTGCTCGATGCAAAGTTTATTCTTTTCGAAGTAATACTTGATGTTGCCAAGATCCAAAGATTTTGTTAAAAATGAGCGTATATTGAAAATAAAGCTAAAAAACAGGAATAGGCACGAGCTATTTCTAGCCGTGCCTTTCCTATAAAAAGTATAGTAATTACTTAACTTCTACTTCAGCTCCAGCTTCTTCTAGAGACTTCTTAAGTCCTTCAGCTTCGTCTTTCGCAACACCTTCTTTCAAAGTTGCAGGTGCTCCATCAACTAAGTCTTTAGACTCTTTCAATCCGTTACCAGTTAATTCTTTTACCAATTTAACTACTGCAAGTTTGTTCGGTCCACCAGCTTTCAAGATAACATCAAAAGATGTTTTTTCTTCTGCTGCTGCTTCACCAGCTCCACCAGCTGCTGCTACTGCTACTGCTGCTGCTGCAGGTTCAATACCGTACTCATCCTTAAGGATTGTTGCTAATTCGTTAACTTCTTTTACTGTAAGGTTAACTAGCGTTTCCGCGATTTGCTTCAAATCAGCCATTTTATTTTAATTTTAATAAAGGTTCTTAAAAAATAATTTAATTATGCTCGGTTTTCGAGCGTTTTGAGTATTCCTGCGATTTTACCGCCAGAATTTTTCAGTCCAGAAATAACATTCTTCGCTGGAGATTGTAATAATCCAATGATGTCGCCCAATACTTCTTCTTTGCTCTTCAACGATGCAAGTGCTTCTAGTTGGTTGTCACCAACGAATACAGCTTCTTCGATGTAAGCGCCCTTCAAAATAGGCTTAGCATTTTTCTTACGAAACTCTTTTATTAGCTTAGCTGGAACATTACCAACTTCTGCGAACATGATAGACGTCGGTCCAGCCAAAACTGTTCTTAGGTCACCAAAGTCTTTCCCTTCTACTTGATCCATTGCTTTTTCAAGCAAGGTGTTTTTTACAACACGCATACGGATATTAGAATTGAAACATCTTCTTCTCAATTGATTCACAACTTCAACGGTTAATTCACCAGTATCAGCTAAATAAAATATGTTTGCCTCAGTTAATTCTAACGCTAACTCACTAATATACTTCGCTTTTTCTTCTTGTGTCATGTTACTGAATTTTAAGCTACTACAGATTTAGCATCAATTTGAATACTCGGACTCATTGTTGAACTCATATAAATGCTACGCACATATGTTCCTTTTGCAGAAGAAGGCTTTAATTTGATTAAAGATTGAATCAATTCTGCAGCATTCTCACGGATTTTATCATCAGAAAAACTAACTTTTCCAATACCTGAGTGAATGATACCGTATTTATCAACTTTAAAGTCAATTTTACCAGCTTTTACTTCTTCAACGGCTTTACCTACTTCCATAGTTACAGTTCCTGTTTTTGGATTTGGCATTAAACCTCTTGGTCCTAAAACGCGACCTAGAGCTCCAACCTTACCCATACATGCAGGTGTTGTAACGATGACATCGATATCAGTCCATCCTCCTTTGATTTTTTCGATATAATCGTCCAAACCAACGTGGTCAGCTCCTGCTGCTTTTGCTTCTTCCTCCTTGTCTGGAGTACACAATACCAAAACGCGAACGTCTTTTCCTGTACCGTGAGGCAATGCTACAGTTCCTCTTACCATTTGGTTTGCTTTACGTGGGTCTACACCCAATCGAACACAAACATCAACGGAAGCATCAAATTTAGTAGTGGAAATTTCCTTAACCAAATTACACGCTTCTGCCAATGTATAAGCTTTAGCTAGATCTATCTTAGCTAATGCTTCCTTTCTTTTTTTAGAAATTCTTGCCATTGTTTCTACTATTATTTGGTTTTCGGTGCAACACCACCTTTAACTGTTACTCCCATGCTTCTTGCTGTACCTGCAACCATTTTCATAGCTGAGTCTACAACGAAACAATTCATATCCGGCATCTTATCTTCCGCAATCGTACGAATTTGATCCCAAGAGATATTACCCACCTTCACACGATTTGGTTCAGATGATCCTTTCTTGATTTTCGTTTGATCTACGATTTGTACCGCTGCCGGTGGAGTTTTTAATACAAAATCAAAAGATTTATCACTATAAACCGTGATAACTACTGGTGTAACCTTTCCCATTTTGTCTTGCGTACGCGCATTAAATTGCTTGCAAAACTCCATGATGTTCACACCTTTTGCACCCAAAGCGGGTCCTACTGGTGGAGCTGGATTGGCAGCACCTCCTTTGATCTGTAATTTGATCAATCCTGCTACTTCTTTAGCCATTTATCTATAAATTGTGTAGTCAAACATGAGTACTTGCGGGAAGCTTTAAGCACTTTTCTCACTCCTACGGTTAATATACAATTTTACCCTTCTTTCTCTACTTGCATATAGCTTAGCTCTAGCAAGTTTTTTCGTCCGAAGATTTTTACCATCACTTTCAATTTTTTCTTCTCTTCGTTGATTTCATCAATCACACCGGAGAAATTATTGAAAGGACCATCTATTACTTTGACTGACTCACCAACTACAAAAGGAATTTTCATTTCCTCTTCTGTTTCAAGTAATTCGTCAACTTTTCCTAATATTCTGTTTACTTCAGATAATCTCATCGGAACAGGCTCACCACCTTTAACAGCTCCTAAAAATCCAATTACATTTGGAATACCTTTAATAACGTGTGTTACCTCACCAACAAGAGCAGCTTCGATAAGAACATAACCCGGTAAATAAGCTTTTTCTTTGCTTACCTTCTTTCCATTTCGTATTTGAAATACTTTTTCTGTTGGAATCAAGACTTGACTAACGTAATCCGTCAAATTCAAGCGAGCAATTTCCAAGTCGAGATATTCCTTTACTTTTTTTTCTTTACCGCTAACGGCTCTCACTACGTACCAACGTTGTTTGATCTCTGCCATGGATAATTAAAATAATCGGTAAATGAAACCTAGAACACCTTGCCACAATGACTTGCTATCACCTGTAATTCCGAAAACGAAATCCATTACGAATATCAATAATGCAAAAATAACAGAGGCAACTACCACGATAATGGTATTACTCTGTAATTCTTTCCAAGTAGGCCACGTAACATTGTGAACCATTTCGGTCACAGTTTCGTTTATGTATTCTTTTACTTTTGACACTGTCTTTATTTTTTGCACGGGCGGTAGGGATCGAACCCACGACCAATGGTTTTGGAGACCACTACTCTACCAGCTGAGCTACACCCGTATAAAAGGGGGAGCGAACTCCCCCTTTATATTATTGTATTCTTTAATTAAGCGATAATCTCAGTAACCTGACCAGCACCTACTGTTCTACCACCCTCACGGATTGCAAAACGTAAACCTTTGTCCATAGCTACAGGAACGATCAACTTAACCTCAATAGATACGTTATCGCCTGGCATAACCATCTCACGACCATCTGTCATGAAAATCTCACCAGTTACGTCTGTTGTTCTGAAGTAGAACTGAGGACGGTATTTATTGTGGAATGGCGTGTGACGACCACCTTCTTCTTTTTTCAATACATAGATCTCAGCTTTGAAATCTGTGTGTGGTGTTGTAGAACCTGGTTTACAAATAACCATACCTCTTTTGATTTGAGATTTTTCAATACCTCTCAACAATAGACCTACGTTATCACCTGCTTCACCTCTATCCAAGATTTTACGGAACATTTCAACCCCTGTTACTGTAGAAGCCAATTTCTCAGTTCCCATTCCAAGGATATCAACTGCTTCACCTGAGTTGATTACACCAGTTTCGATACGACCTGTTGCAACTGTACCACGACCTGTAATCGTAAATACATCTTCAACTGGCATCAAGAATGGCTTGTCAACTTCACGTGGAGGAAGTTCGATATATGTATCAACTGCATCCATTAAATCTTCAACAGTTTTAACCCATTTTTCTTCACCGTTCAAAGCACCCAAAGCAGAACCTTGAATAACTGGAGCGTTATCTCCATCATAGCTGTAGAAAGAAAGCAATTCACGTACTTCCATTTCAACTAACTCTAACAATTCTGGATCATCAACCATATCCACTTTGTTCATGAATACAACCAATCTTGGAACACCAACTTGGCGACCTAATAGGATGTGCTCACGAGTTTGAGGCATTGGTCCATCAGTAGCAGCAACTACCAAGATAGCACCGTCCATTTGAGCAGCTCCAGTAACCATGTTCTTTACGTAATCCGCGTGACCTGGACAGTCTACGTGTGCGTAGTGACGGTTAGCAGTTTCATACTCGATGTGTGACGTGTTAATAGTAATACCACGCTCTTTTTCTTCTGGTGCATTATCAATTGAAGAGAAATCACGAACTGCCGCCAAACCTTTAGACGCCAAAACGCTTGAGATTGCTGCTGTAAGTGTTGTTTTACCGTGATCGACGTGACCAATAGTCCCGATATTCACGTGTGGTTTGGAACGATCAAAATTTTCCTTAGCCATTGTTATATTTGTTACTTAGTTAATAAAAAAAACAAACTTTTAGTATAGGCAAAATTTCACCCCACTTTCGGATGAAACCAACCTATAAATACTTTTTCCAGAGCCAATGACGAGAATTGAACTCGTGACCTCTTCCTTACCAAGGAAGCACTCTACCCCTGAGCTACATCGGCAACTTATCTTTCAATTGAGCGGGAGACGAGATTCGAACTCGCGACCCTCAGCTTGGAAGGCTGACGCTCTACCAACTGAGCTACTCCCGCTTATTTATTCAAAAAAAATGTGGTGGGGGTGGATGGACTCGAACCAACGATACCTTCCGGTGACAGATTTACAGTCTGCTGCAATAGCCACTATGCGACACCCCCAATGTTATTTTGGAGCCGATGGAGGGATTCGAACCCCCGACCCGCTGATTACAAATCAGCTGCTCTGGCCAACTGAGCTACATCGGCACATTTTATTTTGGTGCAATAATTGAAAGAACTTTATTGTATTACCCCCTATTTGGGTTTGCAAATGTATGAAAGAAATCTTTTACCACAAGTGTTTTGAAGTGATTTTTTTTGTTTTTTTTTCAGAGGCATAAAAAAAGGTGGCTATTAGCCACCTTTTCAATTATTTATGAAATGAATTATTTTTTCTCTTTTGCTTTAGTGACTTGTTTTCTTAAAGCTTCTACGGCCAAATCTGCTGCTTCCTCAAAACTTTTACATTGCTTTTTAGCGAACAACTCTTTTCCAGGTATCAAAATTTTTACCTCTGCAATTTTGTTCTCGTGATCTTGACTCTTATCCAGCCGCAAAAAGACCTCTCCTGCAATAATGTTATCAAAAAAAACTTCCAATTTATTCACTTTCTCGTTTACGAATCCTATTAATTTCTTATCTGCTGTAAAGTGAATAGAGTGCACTTGAATGTCCATATTTAATCTGTTTTGTGCCCACGGGGATGGGCTTGTGAGTATATATTTGATAACTGTGTGAACGAATTATGGGTATAAACTTGCGTAGCTGCCAAATTTGCGTGTCCCAAAAGTTCTTTTAAAGTCTCTAGTCCAGCGCCATTGTTTAACATATGAGTAGCAAAAGAATGTCGCAAAACATGAGGGCTTTTTTTATCCAAACTCGTCACCTCACTAAGATATGTATTTATTTTCCTATAGACAAACTTCGGGTACAGTTTCTTACCGTTTTTTAACACGAATAAATAAGAACCTTCTAATCCTTCGTTATTTCTAACAGATTTATACTTCTTAATTAATTGATACAAGGCTTCGGAAATTGGAATTTGTCTCTCCTTATTTCTTTTTCCAATGACACGTATATAATTCGCTTGGATTTGGTTGTCTGTTAGATCAATCAACTCAGTTAGACGAATTCCAGTTTGATAGAACAATTCGAAAATCAAAAGATCCCTATTCGACTCAAAATCGGAGGAGAATTCGATAGCTTCCGTTTTTGATAATTCGGATTGTTTGGCGAAATGCGGCAACCTTTTTTCTGTCTTCGGCGATTTTATCTTGGCCAAGGGACTTTCCGTTACGACTCCTTCTTTTCTCAGCCATTTGTAAAATGCCCTTAGTGAAGAAACTTTTCTATTGATGCTTCGGTTGCTTATGTTCTTTTCATGCAGGTCAACTATCCAGGATCGAACATCCCTAAAATCAACCGCTTGAATATTCTGTTCGTCCTCGGATCCGATGAAATCCAAAAATTGATTTATATCCTTACCATAAGCCGTTATGGTGTGTTGAGAATATCTTCTCTCGACTTTAAGATAGTATAGAAATTTATCAAGCATAAAAAAAGGAGACCTCTGGTCTCCTTTTTACGTTTTATTTTCGAATTGGTTACAATTCAGCGCTGTTCAATCTTTGTTTGTAAGCGGCCTTGATATTGTCTTGACGATCAATTACAGAAGGCTTGATGAATTCCTTACGCGCACGTAATTCACGCATAACACCCGTTTTATCGAATTTTTTCTTGTAACGTTTTAAGGCTCTTTCGATGTTTTCACCTTCTTTAACTGGTACTATTAACATATCTCTATTTAATTATTTGATGCTATTTTGGACGGCAAATGTACAGCTATTTCCCGAAAAAACAATACTTACCCTAAAATTTCTCGAGAAATTACTAATTTTTGAATTTCGGATGTTCCTTCGCCTATCGTACAAAGCTTTGCGTCTCTATAAAACTTCTCCACTGGAAAGTCTTTTGTGTAGCCATATCCACCAAAAATTTGGACTGCGTCATTCGCTACTTGACACGCTATTTCAGACGCATATAATTTAGCAATCGCTGATTCCTTGGTTACTTTTCGTTTATTGTTTTTTAAATAAGCAGATTGATTTAGCAACAATTCAGCCGCCTCAATTTTAGTAGCCATATCTGCCAATTTAAATCCTATTGCTTGAAATTGTCCTATAGGCTTTCCAAACTGTTGTCTTTCTTTTGCGTATTTTACAGATGCTTCGTAGGCTCCTTTCGCTATTCCTAAGGCAAGGGCACCAATTGAAATTCTTCCTCCATCTAAAATTTGCATGGCCTGAACAAAGCCTTCACCTTCTTTCCCGATTAGATTTTCCTTTGGAATTCTGCAATTATCAAAAATAAGTTCACACGTTTCTG
>JAHEMP010000180.1 GCA_024643585.1 Crocinitomicaceae bacterium
CATGTGCATAATGATATAAGGAACGCCCCATTTGGCAACTACTTTCGGCAAGTCATTGTCCAAATTTCCTGCGCTAATATCATTTATTATATCAATTCCCTCGTCTAGTCCCGCTATTGCAACGTCAGATCTAAAAGTGTCTAAAGACAAAAGGGCATTTGGGAATTCTCTGCGAATTATTTTCGTAGCCGAAGAAATTCTTTGAATTTCTAGTGATTTTGGCACTTCACTTGCTCCAGGTCGACTAGAATATCCGCCTATATCAAGTATATCTGCACCGTCGACAAGCATTTTTTCAGCTCGTTCTAAAATAGCTGATTCTGAGCTGACTCGACTTTTTTCATAGAAAGAATCGGGGGTCACATTTAGTATTCCCATGACTAAGTTGTCAGTAAATTCTAATAACTTATGACCTACTTTTATAGTCACCTTTTGTTTAAAATATGTATCTTCATCGCTATTTTCGAGCATAAAATTCAAATGAATAAGACTTCAACGGAATATACAAAAGTAATCAATGATTGTAAAGATATTTTTGTAAAAAAGACAAAAGATTATGGAACGGCCTGGCGAATTTTGCGACCAAGTTCTTTAACAGATCAAATTTTCATAAAAGCGCAAAGAATTCGAACCATTCAAGTTACAGGAGAGAATAAAGTAGGAGAGAGCGTTGAAGGTGAATTTATAGCAATAGTTAATTACTGTGTTATGGCCCTCATTCAGCTCCTAGAACCTGAACTAACTGAAATGGAACTTGATGAACATGTGGCTTTGGATTTATTTGAGAAATACACAAATCAGGCACACGAGTTAATGAAAAAGAAAAATCATGATTACGGTGAAGCTTGGCGTGATATGCGCGTGAGTTCACTAACCGATCTGATTTTAATGAAATTATTAAGAATCAAACAAATAGAAAATAATGCAGGCGCTACACTGATTAGTGAGGGCATCGACGCAAATTATTTTGACATGTTAAACTATTCAGTTTTTGCTTTAATACATATTGAAAATGAGTAAATCCAAATCTTTGAAACCAAAATCTACAATTGCCGGCAGATCATTTATTTTAAATGCTGTGTTTGTGACGATTAATATTTTAGGATTGTCCTTATTGGTAATGGGATATCACAAAAATTTTGAAAACGAATCAGGTTTGTACAAAATTCTTGGGAATATTTGTTTGCTATTGTCCATAGTGGGCATCGTTATCTTTAAAGGAAGAATTATGATGAACAACATCTCGCGTGTGTTAGTCGGTGGCTTGTTCATTGTTTCAGGTTTAGTAAAGGCAAATGACCCTGTAGGTTTTGCCTATAAACTTGAAGAGTACTTTGAAGATGGTGCTTTGGCATATCGCATAAAAGAATGGTTTGGAATGCCTGAATTCTCTCTAGAATTTTTTATCCCCTTTGCTCTTTCTTTATCCGTTGTGATATGCATTGTAGAGATTGTACTAGGCGTACTTACCATCTTCGGAGTAAAAATGAAGTTAGTTTCATCTCTGTTGTTCGCGATGATGTTATTTTTTACTTTCCTTACTTGGCATACAGCAAATTGTAACGGAAGCACCACTTTCCGCGACAGAGATGTTTATGCTGCGAATAGCGAAGTTGGACAAGAAAAAGCCAAATTTTCTCTTGAAAACGAAGGGGTTACGTTGATACGAAGAAATTCCAAAGAAATAGTTATTGACGAAATGAAGCAACCGCAATGCGTAGATGATTGTGGATGTTTTGGCGATGCGCTCAAAGGTTCTTTAGGAAGGTCGTTAACGCCAAAAGAATCTTTATGGAAGGATATTGTTCTCTTGTATTTTGTTGTTTGGATATTCCTTGCGGCATTTAAACGAAATCGGGTCGAAGAATCCTCAAAGGCACCTTTCTGGATAACAGGATTGTTAGTTGTCTGTTTTTTTAGTTGGGTATTTGGTTGGTTATTTCCAGTTTTCTTCGCTCTTATTGCCTTAATGGGTAGCACATTTCTAGAAAGACGAGTTGAAAAAGAGAATAGTCAGTTATGGACCATGTCGTTGTTTGTTTCAGTACTTTGTGCTCTAATGGTGACCTATGTTTTGATGTATGACCCTATTAAGGATTATAGGCCTTACGCCGTAGGAAGCAATTTAAAAGAAAAAATGAACGATGGACAAGAAGGCAAATACTTAAGTCTATTGGTTTATAAAAACAAAAAGACTGGGAAATTTATTGAATACGATGCATCCTCGAAAGAATACATTTCTTCGAAGATTTGGGAGAACACTTCTTGGGTATACGATACCATGACGCAAAAGGAAATGATACCGGTTCGTATTCCTTCAATCACAGAACAATTTAACCCATACTTACCAATTGAGAATATTACAAAATATGAAATGGGATTGGATATAGTAAAGAGTCAAATGAAGTTAACTAAAATTGATGGTCTTGAAATTTTGGATAAAACCTCAGATTCTAAAATGGAAATTTCAATGGAAGAGTACAATACTGACGATTATCCAATTGAGGAATACGAGATTTTAGATACTTTGGAAATCAATAATCCTGAGTTCAAGGAAGTCTCACTTCGAGACTATATTGTTGAGGCTCCACAAATCATAGTGCTCACTACCAAAAATTTAAAAGATGCAAATTTTGATCAAATAGAGCGATATAAGAGCATTTACGCCAAAGCTAAAAAAGATGGTATTCCTATGGTCATGTTGGTAAGCTCCAATCCAAAAGAGGTGGAAGAATTCAGAGAACAGTACAATTTTTCAATTCCAATATTTTTTAATGACGAAACTGAATTGAAGGCTGTTGCTAGATCTAATCCCTCCTTGCTTGTAATTAGAAAAGGTGTAGTTGAAGGAAAATATCCGCACAGGTCTACACCAAAATATGATTGGTTAAAAACAAATGTTTTAAAGTAATATGAGAAGAAAAATCGTTGCTGGAAATTGGAAAATGAACTTGCTGCCAAACGAAGCGGAACAATTGTTCAATTCTTTAGTAAGTAATAAGAATTGGCCAACTGACGTCGAAATTGTTGTTTTTCCACCTGCAATTTATCTTTCTAGATTCGTTGATTATAAGGATTCAAAAATTCAGTTAGGGGTTCAAAATTTTTTCCCAAAAGAAAATGGAGCCTATACAGGAGAATTGTCAATAGCCCAAATAAAAGCTTGCGGCGCTAAATATGCCCTTGTTGGTCACTCTGAAAGAAGAGCCATTTTTGGGGAGCACAATGAATTTTTAAAGGAGAAAGTGGATGCGGCAATGGAACATTCCGTAACTCCTGTTTTTTGCTGTGGAGAACCGCTGGTAATTCGCGAGTCTAATCGTGAAAAGGAATTTGTTAAAAGTCAATTGGAAGAGGGGATTTTTCACTTATCAGCTGAACAAATTGAAAAAATAATAATTGCGTATGAACCAGTTTGGGCAATAGGAACGGGAAAAACGGCTTCAGTGGATCAGGCGGAAGATATGCACAAAAGTATTCGAGAGTGGATAGCCGATAGATACAACTCTGAAATTGCAGATAATATATCGATCCTCTATGGAGGTAGTTGTAGTCCTGAAAATGCTCAAGTATTGTTTGCTTGTCCAAATGTTGATGGTGGACTTATTGGTGGAGCTTCTTTAAAAGCGGATTCATTCACGAAAATTATTGAATCAATATAATGGATACACTTGCTTTTCATATTAACCCAATTCCTGCTCAACCGTGGTCAGAAATAGCAGTTTCCATTTTGGCAGATCACGGATTTAATGCTTTTGAGGATACTGAAAAAGGAATAATTGCCTACGTAGATGAAGAATCAATTACCAGCATTGAAGAAATTAAAGATTTACTTAAGCAGTGGGCGGATAATGCTTCTATTTCCTGTGAAATAGAGTTGGAAAGGATTGAACAAAAAAACTGGAATGCTATTTGGGAATCTGATTTTCAGCCGGTCAATGTAGAAGATATGTTATTTATTATAGCTCCTTTTCACGAAAAACCGAAAACAAAAGGGTTGGTCATTGAAATTCAACCTCAAATGTCGTTTGGTACTGGACATCATCAAACAACCTGGATGATGAGCAAAGCGCTAATGGAATTCGGACGCCTTCCTTCTAAAATTTTAGATATGGGCACAGGAACCGGGATTTTAGCTATTCTAGCTGAAAAACTTGGAGGAAAAGAAATAATTGCGATTGATATTGAAGAATGGTCGGCAGAAAACACAAAGGAAAATGCCCTTAGAAACAATTGCGTTGCCATTGAAACGTTTCATGGCGATATCGATTTAATAGAGAATCAGAAATTTGGTTTGATTCTTGCCAACATCAATATGAATGTGCTCAAATTGCACATGGAACGTTATAGAGACAGTCTTGAACCAAAAGGCACACTGATGTTAAGCGGATTTTTTGAAACCGATGTTCCGGAATTAATGAGAATTGTAGAATCCCTCGGATTCGAAAGAGTAAAAGTGTTTACCAAAGAATCATGGGCCGCTCTTCAATTATGTTTAAAATAGTACCGAAATGATAAAAAACTCCTTATTGTTCGTATTTCTTCTTGTTGGATTGAACGTTTTTTCTCAAGGTTTTTCAACAGATAGAGAAAAATTCACCAAAGAATTTCATAAATGCCTCTCAGATTATGGCAAGGGCGATTTCAATGACTTTTCCAAAAAAGAATTTCCGAAGTTCATTCTGGAGATGAATGGTTTGTCCGATAAAATGTTTAATAAAATGGTGGTGACATCTAACCTCATTTTAGAGAAAAAATTGAAACCATATCCAGAACTATACAATTACGTTTATTCCATGTACTCCTTGGCTTTAAATAAACAAAATAACGAAAGTGTAAATGCCTGGCATGCAACTATTGACAAATTGCTCGATTCGAGAAACGTGAAAAGATTTGAAGATTTCATTGAGCTTTCTGCAAATTTTTTCTCCAAGAGAATTTTGTCAAGCGCTTCAAATTACACATGGTTATATGAGGGTGGTGTGTACAACTTTGATAGTGATGACAAAGCATTTATTCGATTTGAAAGTGGAAATCTAATTTGTCGCGTTGATAACAAAGACAAAAAGGAGGCAGAAAAAAAACCATTCGTCGATAGTATCGTTGTGAAAAATACGGATGGGATTTTTGATCCTTTTCTAAAACGCTGGGTTGGAAAAGGTGGCATAATTACCTGGGAAAAAGTAGGATTGTCACCTGCGGAGAGTTTTGCTGAAATTAAGGATTATCGATTGGCATTAAAATCACCAAATTTTTCTGCAGATT
>JAHEMP010000181.1 GCA_024643585.1 Crocinitomicaceae bacterium
AACTAAAGGAATCACGAATTGCTGTCCATCACTTTCAGATCCTACTGAAGCACCCACCGCTGAAAAAAGCGTAGAATAAAACAAATAACCACCTAGCAAACACAGTATAAAAGCTGTAATCATAGGGCCAAATTGAACACGCTCAAAAACCAAATCAACAAACTCATTGTATTCAAAATCGGTAAATTGTTTTTCGAATTGTCTGGAGTTCTGCACTTCTTCAGTAACCTGAATATCGTTCTCCAAATTTGAAGTAAGATAATCCGGGAATAAAGTGTTTCGCATGAGTAAAAGACCAATTGTGATAGTTAAAAACCATATGCTAAATTGAAAGATAGCAGCCATTCCAATGCCCATGATTTTCCCCAGCATCAATTGTATTGGTCGAACGGATCCCAAAAGGACTTCAACGATTCTATTGCTCTTCTCTCGGCTTATGCTTCTCATTAAACCCATGGCAAACAATGCAATAAATACAAAAATTATAAGGCCGAAGAACATTCCAACCCATGCTCTTTTATCCTGAGACTGATCATGCGGGTCGTAAACATTTCGAAAACTTAAATTAAGCGGTTGCTTTATCTTTTTAAAATCGATTAGAGATAAATCCGTAAATCGCTTGACCAAAATCTCTTCCAAACGTCTTTCTACCTGATATTGAACTCTCTTTTCTAAATTTTTGGATGGAATTTGACGATAAAAAACAAATCCTGACTTGTTTGATAATACTTTTTCATTTATTTCAACCATAGCGTCAAAATTTTGAAAACGAACTCCGTTGGCAAATTCCTCTATCTCAATATAATCGTTGGCAAATGAGTATCGAATATTGCTATCCGCTTTGGCCATCATTTTACCTACCATTAAACCTGCAGGATCGGTAATTAGCACATTCCATTTTGTTGCAGTTTTTCCTCCATACGCGAAAAGCATATACAGTATTGTTAAAACTGTTATAGGGCCCAAAATTGAAAATAGGACAAATGATCTTGACCTTACCCGTTCCTTCCATTCTCTCAAGGCTATTATCCAACTATTTCTCATCTTCAACTGCTTTTTGTGCCGTTTCAATGGCCTGAATAAACACTTCTTGCATTCCTGGTAATTTCTCGTAAATAGCTTCAATTTTCACATGACCAATAAGCACACTCATCAATGTGTCTATTGAGCTATCACCCCGCATGGCTAAATCGGCCTCAAAACGGTTATTGCCAAATTCTCTCGTTTCAATAATTTCAAAGCCAGACCAAAGAGCATTTACGAAGCTTATCATGTTTCCTTCAAATCGAACGACATAATTTCCTGTTTTGTATTCATCTCTCAAGTCAGTAACTTGACCTTGCAAAACAATCTGACCTTTGTGAAGCAAAACGGCTCGGTCACATATTTCTTCGACGCTATTCATGTTGTGCGTAGAAAGTAAAATGGTTCTTCCTTGGGATTTTAGACTCTGAATTTCTTTTTTTATTAATTCTACATTTAATGGATCAAACCCACTAAACGGTTCATCAAGTATAATAAGTTTTGGTTGGTGAAGTACAGTGAAAATAAATTGAATCTTTTGCGCCATACCTTTTGAAAGCTCTTCAATTCTTTTTTTGCGCCATTCTTCAATTTCAAATCGTTCTAGCCAATACTTTAATGCATCCTTGGATTCTTTAATCGACATTCCGCGCAATCTTCCCAAAAAGACACCATGCTCTTCCACAGTCATACTTCTGTATAGTCCGCGTTCTTCAGGTAGATAACCAACATTTTTTAAATGTTCCCTTTTGAATAAGTCGCTATTGTATTTTATCCAGCCTGAATTTTGCTCAATGATTTGATTGACAATTCGTATCAAAGTTGACTTACCGGCTCCATTTGGTCCGAGCAAACCGAATATTTCACCTTCATTCAAAGTAAAGGAAACATCCTTTAATGCATATTGTCGGTTATACGATTTCGTTAATTTAGAAACTTCGAGCATGTATAGAATTTAATTAAGCTAATCAAAGATAATCGGTTGGATGAAACAAACAAATGAGTATTCATGATAATCCATTTTTCATTGGTCGAATTAGAATGGAGTCAACTCTCATTCATCAGATTAAAAATTCTCGTAAACTTTTTAAATCTTCTTCATAATCGACATCTGGCAATGATTCTAGTATCGTTACACTTTTTCCTATTTTATGAATTGATGCAATAGCTTCTTTGAAAACAGAATTTGTACTCCACGTTTTGCCGAAAAAAATCCCTTTATCAGGAACTCGAGTTCCTATTAAATAATAACCTCCATCCAATGCTGGCCCAAGACAGTAATCATGGGTTTCCAATTTGTCAAACGCTTGCTGGATAATTTTTTCTGTCAATTCGTAACAATCCGTACCGATGACTACAATTTGGTCAGCCCCTTCATTCTTGACCTGGTCAATTGCATTAAACATTTTCTGCCCTAAATCGTTTCCTTTTTGAGTTTTCAAAGAATAATCAGCCCATTTCTCATGATTTTCGATAAAATTGGAGAAAAAAAGATACTTTTTCACCTGCAAAGCTTTGACTATTTCATGCGTATGTTCAACCAAAACTTCATAAATTCTCAATGCATTTTCATTTCCAATCGTTTCGGCTAAACGTGTTTTTACTTTTCCAATCTCTGGGTTTTTTTGAAATATTATTAAAGCATTCTTCATTTCGTTATTTTTGTGCGACAGTTAAACTGTATGAATTTTTACGCTCGTCTAATTTAATTTATTTTCGGAGTAAAAAGGTTCATTTATCAAGTTCAAACAGATACCATGGAAAACATACATCAAGAAGTTCAGGAATATTATGGAGAGGAATTACAAGGTTCTGAGGATTTAAAAACGAATGCTTGTTGCACGCTAACTAAACCTCCTAAACACATCCTTGAGGCACTTCGTTTGATAGCTGAGGAAGTATCAGCAAAATATTATGGTTGTGGTTTAACAATTCCATCAAATGTGGAAGGACTTAAAATACTTGATTTAGGTTCTGGGAGCGGTCGAGACTGCTTTATTGCTGGTAAATTGGTTGGAGAAAGTGGTTCTGTCGTTGGAGTAGATATGACCGACAATCAGCTGGCTGTGGCAAACAAATACATCGATTATCATAAAGAGAAATTCAATTACAAAAAATCAAATGTCTCGTTTCTAAAAGGAAATATTGAAAGTTTAGAGGAATTAAACCTTGAGCCAAACTCATTTGACCTAATTATTTCCAATTGCGTTATCAATTTGGCCAAAGACAAATTCAAAGTTCTAAAAGACGCTTACAATCTTCTGAAACCAGGTGGCGAAATGTATTTTTCTGATGTCTACAGCGACAGAAGAATCTCGGAAGAACTGCAAAAGGATAAAGTTTTGTGGGGAGAATGTTTGAGTGGAGCCATGTATTGGAACGATTTTTTAGATACTGCAAATAAGGCTGGTTTTATAGACCCAAGGGTTGTCGAAAATAGGCCGATTACAGTCGAAAATGAAGAATTAGAGGAGAAATTGGGCACCATAAAATTCTTTTCTGTCACCTATAGACTTTTTAAAATTGACGATTTGGAAAAGGATTGTGAAGATTATGGTCAAGCAGTCAAGTACAAAGGCGGGATTCCCGAAAACCACAATTATTTTGATCTAGACAACCATCATCATTTCCCAAAAGGTAAAATCATCACTGTTTGCGGAAATACGTATAAAATGCTATCCGATACTCGATTTAAACCTTTTTTCGAATTTTATGGTGATTTCAGCACTCATTACGGAATATTTGAGGGATGTGGTGGGAAAATGCCATTTAGTTTAAACAATGCTGATAACGAAGCCGCGAGTTGTTGTTAGCTAGCAGCAATTACGCTAACGTTCCACCACAACTTGATCCAGCGCCTGCTGTGCAGCCATAACAATGTTCATTCACAATAATATTTCGATTTTCCAACCGATTCAAATCAAAATCAGATAAATGTTGACTCGTATTGGTGGAGACCTTCAATTCGAGCATTTGATTGAAATCGCAATCGTAAATAAATCCGTCCCAACCAATTGAAATAGTATTTCTGCACATTACCCCTGCGGCAGCGACTGGATTAAATGCATTTACCAATTTCTCCATGTATTTCTCATAGTTATTTGAAGCAACCAAATAGCTCAAATATCGACTTATTGGTAAATTGGTGATGGCGAATAGTTCATTGAATTCAACATTAAATCCATCTCTCAATTTTGTTTTATACTGAATTTGTAATCCATTTTGTTCCGGCGGCATAAAAGCTCCCGAAGGATTATAAACCAAATTCAAAATCAAACCTGTACCTTCAATTCCATAGCCAACCTCATTTAACATTTTTAAAGCGCGAATGCTTTTGTCAAATACACCATCGCCTCTCTGAGCATCTGTCTTGGATGAGCTAAAGTATGGCAAGGATGAAGCCAATTCAATGTTGTGCAATTTAAAAAACTGAGGTAGGTCGTAGTATTTTTTGTTGGAAACAATGATCGTTAGATTGCATCTTACTATGATTTTTTTCCCTTTTGCGCTTAATTGTTCCACAAACCACCTAAAATTGGGGTTCATTTCAGGCGCGCCACCTGTAAGATCAACAGTGTGGCAATTCGTCTTATCCAACGCATCCAAACACAATTGCATTGTTTCACGAGTCATTATTTCTTTTCTATCTGGACCTGCGTCAACATGACAATGCTCACAAACTTGATTGCACATCTTTCCAATGTTTATTTGGAAAATATCCAATTGCGTTGGTTTCAAAGGATATAAAGAAACCTCATTTAAATTTTCCCTAAACGACTTTAAACCAACATTTTCAAGCAAAGAAATTTGTCTTTCAGATTCCGAAAGTTCATGTCCTATAGCATTTAGAGATTTTGTAATTGTCGACATAAACTACATTGAAAGGCTTTTGTACTTGTTCATCATTTGAACACCGTGTACCAATGAAGCTCCACCTCTTATGGCAGCAGCAACGTGAACGGCTTCCATTAATTGTTCCTCATCACATCCTTTTTCCATTGTATCTTCGGTATAAGCATCTATGCAATAGGGGCACTGAATAGCATGTGCAACGGCTAATGCTATGAGCGATTTTTCTCTAGCAGTTAAAGCCCCCTCTTTGAACACCTCACCATAATAATCAAAAAACTTTTTACCTAAAACAGGTTGAAACTCAGAAATTTTTCCGAATTTTTTAAGGTCTTCTGGGTTATAATACGTTTCCATTTTTTATACTTTAAG
>JAHEMP010000182.1 GCA_024643585.1 Crocinitomicaceae bacterium
TTTATTCTTGCTCCAGAAAAAAGAGCCTTGTCAATCCTACTGGATTTTGACCTGTTTATCATCGTTTTTGCTTCATCATTGACTATAGCCTCGGGTTACATCATCAATAATTTTTATGATAGCAAAAAAGATTTAATCAATCGTCCAAACAAATCCACTCTCGACCGATTAGTAAGTCAAAAAACAAAACTATACGTCTATTTTAGTCTCAATTTCATTGTTACCCTACTTGCTATTATTGTTTCGTGGCGTGCATTTTTGTTTTTTTCAACCTATATTTTCTTGATTTGGTTCTATTCTCATAAAATAAAAAAATATCCAATTATTGGAAATATAACGGCAGCATTACTGGCTATTATTCCTTTTTTCGCCATTCTTTTGTATTATAAAAATCTATATGAGGTTATCTTTGGCCATGCTACATTCTTATTTTTATTACTCTTAATTAGGGAAATGATTAAAGATTTGGAAAACATCAAAGGGGACTTGGCCAACGATTACAAAACCATTCCAATAATTTATGGCGAAGAAGTTTCGAAAAAAACAATTACATTCTTAACAATTGCTACAATAATTCCTGTATATATTTTAATTGAAATATTCGACGTTGGATACATGGATATCTACTTTTATAGTTGCCTAATTATTTTAATCTTCTTCTTGCTTTCCCTTTGGAAATCTAACACAAAAGAACAGTACATTTTACTTCACAACATATTGAAATTCCTAATTGTGACAGGTGTTTTTAGTATCATCCTCATCGACCCAAGTGTATTGTGGCACGGAAAAAAATTACTACTCACAATGCATTTTTAATCCCTCAGATTCATTTCAATTGAATTTTTGAAAAACCAACAACTCCTTTTTCAGGCATTTTCTTTACTTTTACTTTCTAACCGAAAAACAAAATGCAAACGATCCGCTACGAAGGAATTAAAAAAACTGCCGATTCAACAACAATAATCAATGATTTTTTAGTTGTCGAAGCGCCTTTGGAAATCAGCATCAACGGCAATCCTTTTACTGTCGTAATGCGTACTCCTGGAAATGATGATGATCTTGTACGAGGCCTACTCTATTCTGAAGACATTTACCGAGATAATGAAAATATAGTTTTTACCGTTTTAGAAAATTCAGAAAATAATTTCACCAAAATAAATGCGACCATTCCTAAAGATAAATTTGGAAAAGGGTATTTAAACAAACGGTCCTTATTATCTGTTTCCTCTTGTGGAATTTGCGGCAAACAAAGTATAGAAGATTTTGATAGTCCGAAGACCAAACTTAGCAACCAACCTAAGATAAATCTTGACCGATTATCTACCATGTTTTCGACCATGAAAATGCATCAACATACTTTTAGTTTAACAGGAGGTTCACACGCAGCAATCTTATTTAGCGCAGAATATGAGTTTCTCACTTTGAAAGAAGATATCGGAAGACATAATGCCGTTGATAAATGTGTGGGAGAATTATTAATAACCAATAAATTAAAATCGGCTGCCTTTATGCTCGTAAGCGGAAGGGTTTCTTATGAGATTATAACGAAAGCATTTCTAGCAAAAATAAGCACCATAGTAGCCGTTTCTGCTTGTTCATCACTGGCTGTAGATTATGCAAAAGAATTTGGTATTTGTCTTATTGGATTTTCAAGAGATGAAAAAGCAACGATCTATTCCAATCCGTCTGGAGTAATATTAAATGAAAACCAGAAAACAAATTGCATTTAAAAATTGAAACCGTTTTTGAAATAAACTAAAAACAATATGCCTAAAAAAACTATCGCACAAGCACCGGAAAAATTAACAGGTATAAAACAAACTCCTATTCCATTAACCGCTGGAGGATTAAAAGCGATTCAATCTGCTTTGAGCCACATAAAAGAGGAAGTTGGTATTATGAAAGGCATCAGTTTATTGTCAAAATTAAATCAAAAAGAAGGTTTTGATTGTCCCGGTTGTGCTTGGCCTGATCCAGATGAAAAAAGAGCCTTCCTAGCCGAATATTGTGAAAATGGCGCAAAAGCAGTAGCAGAAGAAGCAACTAAAAATAGAGTTTCTCCTTTGTTTTTTGCCACTCATAGCATTGAAGAATTGGGTAAATTATCTGATTATGAATTAGGCAAAAAAGGCCGTTTGACACATCCAATGTATTTGCGCGAAGGATCCAGTCATTATGAAGAAATAAAATGGGAAGAAGCTTTTACATTGATTGGAAAAACTTTGAAATCATTGAATTCTCCTGATGAAGCTATATTTTATACCTCAGGAAGAACAAGCAATGAAGCCGCTTTTTTATATCAATTATTTGTCCGTCAATTCGGGACGAATAACTTACCAGATTGTTCGAATATGTGTCATGAATCCAGCGGTTCCGCTTTGACAGAAACAGTAGGAATTGGCAAAGGTTCAGTGACTTTAGATGATTTTAAATATGCCGATTTAGTTCTAGTAATTGGTCAAAACCCAGGAACCAATCATCCTAGAATGCTAACTGCTTTGACAGAAACCAAAAAAAATGGTGGAAAAATAATAAGTATCAATCCGCTTTTGGAAGTAGGTTTGAAAAATTTTAGTGACCCACAAAATCCAATGCAATGGTTTGGAAAAGGAGAAGAGCTTACTGATTTGTTTTTACAAGTAAAAATAAATGGTGATGTCGCTTTATTAAAGGCAATTTTGTTTTTGTTGAATGAAAAAGAAAAGCAGAATCCGGGGGCAGTTTTTGACCACAATTTTATACAAAAGCAAACCTTGGGTTATGATGCTTTTATAAACAATTTAGAACAACAAAATTTAGCCGAATTAATTGCTCAAACTGGAATTTCAAAAAAAGAAATCGAAGCGGCGGTTGAAATGATAGCTGCCAATAAAAAGATAATTGTTTGTTGGGCTATGGGACTTACTCAACATAAAAATGGAGTAGACAACATTCGGGAAATCGTGAATTTATTACTCCTAAAAGGCAGTATTGGTAAGCAAGGAGCAGGAACTTGCCCTGTTCGTGGGCATTCGAATGTACAAGGTGACCGCACTATGGGGATTTGGGAAAAACCAAAAGAAGCCTTTTTAGATTCGTTAGACCATCATTTTAATATGAAATCGCCACGAAAACATGGTCTTGATGTGGTTGAAGCCATTGAAGCCATGCACCAAAAGAAAGCTCGTTTTTTCTTGGGAATGGGAGGTAATTTCATCTCTGCGACTCCTGACACAGAATATACCGCAGAAGCTTTACGTCATTGTGATTTAACAGTACATATTTCAACAAAAATCAACAGAAGTCATTTGATTCACGGAAAAAAAGCTTTGATTTTACCTTGTTTAGGAAGAACCGAAAAAGACATGCAATCCAGCGGAGAGCAATTTGTAAGTGTCGAAAACTCGATGGGTGTAGTTTCTAAATCTGAAGGAATACTTGAGCCGCTATCTGAATATTTAAAAAGTGAAACCGCTATTGTCGCTGGTATTGCAAAAACCACTTTAGAAAACTCCACTGTAAATTGGACTGCAATGGCAGAAAATTATGATTTGATTCGAGATGCGATTGAAGCCACGATTCCAGGTTTCGAAAATTACAATACCCGAATTCGTATTCCAGGCGGATTTTATTTACCCAACAATGCTCGAGAAAACAATTTTAGCTCAACCCATACCGGAAAAGCCAATTTTACTATCAATGAAACTTCGGATATTGTTTTAGAAAAAGACCAATTATTAATGATGACTATCCGTACACACGACCAATACAACACCACTATTTATGGTTTGAACGACCGATATCGAGGCATTTTGAACGAACGAAGAGTTATTTTAATGAATAATGAGGATATGCGAGAATTAGACTTGGCAGCCAACGATTTAGTAGATTTAGTGAGCCATTTTGATGGCAAAGAGAGAAAAGCAGATCAATTTTTGGTCATTCCGTATAACATTCCCCGCAAATGTACTGCTACCTATTTTCCAGAAACTAATGTATTAGTTCCTTTGCAATCTAAGGCGAGGATTAGCAATACACCCACTTCTAAAACGGTGGTGATTACGGTGCATAAAAGAAAATAATTATACCCCAATTCTGGTATTCACCAAGCGTTTTTTTATACATTTTTAAACAAAAGAGACAACCTCTTTATTATTTCAAATCTGTTGCAAAAATTATAAAATAGATTAAGAAATACAAAAAATAATCACAGTCAGATTATACTTTTCCATTATATTTTGGATCAAAATCTACCATCCATTGAATTCCAAATTTGTCTTTGAATAATCCAAAATAAGATCCCCAGGGGCTGTCTGCAATTGGCACTTCAATTCTTCCTCCTTCTGAAAGACCTCTAAATATCTGGTCTGCTTCTTCCTTACTTTGAGCGCTTATGGAGAGAGAATATCTATTACCTTCAATCATTTTATGTCCTTGACTTTCTAAAAAATCGGTTGCCATTAACACATTTCCTTCGCCAATTGGCAAAGCTATATGCATAATTTTATTGGCATCTTCTTCAGACAAAGGGTTTTCGTGATGAGGCATGTCACTAAATCTAACAATCATAGCAAATTCACCTCCAAAAACAGATTTGTAAAAATTAAACGCTTCTTCGGAATTCCCATTGAAGTTTATGTAAGGATTAATAAGAGCCATAGTTTTCTATTTTATGAATTAATAAGTTTTTCGATATCAAATTTTGTCATTTGCATAAAAGCATACATTGCTCTTGGTGCTTTTTCTGGGTCGTTCATTAATTGTCCTAAAATCGAAGGTACGATTTGCCAGGAAACTCCAAATTTATCTTCTAGCCAACCACATTTATTGTACTTCCCTCCTGTTCCAAGTTTTTCCCAATAGTGGTCTATTTCCTCTTGTGTATCACAAGTAATAACATAGGAATTGGCAGGTGAAAATTGATATTCAGGACCTCCATTTAAAGCCATAAATTTGGTTTCGTTTAGTTCGAAAATAACGACCATTGGATTTTCTGAAACTATTTTTGAGTCTTTGAAAATGGAACAATAATAATCGGCTGCAGGTTTTGCATGACCATCGAACCATAAACATGGGAAAAGTTTATTTGCCATTTTTTGTATTTGATTGTATTCAACAAGTAGTAAGGGTAACAAACTTAATTAATTTTTATAATAAACATATAAATTGAATATTAATTTTTGAAACAGAACGAATTTACATTATATTTAAACAACTGA
>JAHEMP010000183.1 GCA_024643585.1 Crocinitomicaceae bacterium
CCTCTCAATGCAATGATTTCACGAGCTCCCAATTGTCCTACTCCTGTTAATCCTGAGCCTCCTAAAGTAAATCGCTCGACAGGAATTACCCCTTTTGTTTGCGCATACGTTCCTAAGAAACCAAACCCAATCCGAGGGGACAAGATTAGTTTTTTATCTTTCGTTAAAGGGAAATACCATTGACCGGTAAATTTCAACTTATAATACTCCAAAAACTTATACTTTTCTTGGTCAGTAAGAGCTGAATAGTCCGTCACGTCATCGAATAATGAATAAGGTGCACTGGTTTTAGCTGTAAATGTCAAATTCGAGCCTCCTTGCGGATAAATTGGCGCACTGATTGAACTTCTTTGAAGCGTGTATTTAAAACTTATATCGTTCGCGAAACCGTTATCATCAGCGAAAACAGGAAACACTGGATAATCACGAATGTCATAATATTGATAGGCTAGTTCGTACATAGCGCTAAAGAAATCATCCGGAATTTTCTTTCTTCTTCCCAATGCAACACCTAACCCAGTAATCGAGGCTCCTTGAAACGAAGGGTTCGTCTTTAAATTTCCAGTTGAGCTAATCAAGGTGTGATTGGCATAAACTGTAAATGAATTTGGCTTTTTCCCACCTAACCAAGGCTCCGTAAATGATACATTATAATTTTGATAATATCTACCATTCGATTGAACACGTACCGATAATCTTTGGCCATCTCCTGACGGCAAAGGAGCCCAGGATCCTTTTTTGAAGAAATTCTTAGTTGAGAAATTGTTAAAAGTCAACCCAAGGGTTCCAATTATTGATCCTCTTCCATTGGAACCAACTCCACCGTAACCACCCGATAATTCTATTTGATCAGAAGATTTTTCCTCAACAATGTATTCAATATCTACTGTACCATCGGCTGGGTTAGGAAGTGGGATTATTTGAATAGCTTGGTCATTGAAATACCCCAATTGTGCCAATTCTCGTTGTGTTCGAATAATATCATTTTTGCTAAACAAATCACCTGGCTTGGTTCTAATTTCTCTTCGAACCACATAATCATTTGTTTTCGTGTTTCCTTTGACTACAATGTTTTTTATGCGCGCTTCTTTGCCTTCCATGACACGCATTTCATAGTTAATGTGATTGTCCGTAACATTGGTTTCGATAGGGATTACTTGAAAGAACAAATACCCTCTGTCCATATAAAGGGAAGATATATCTCTTCCATCTTGACTTTGAAATAAACGTTGGTCTAATAATGGTTTGTCATAAACATCGCCATATTTTATTCCCAGAATAGTATCTAAATAAGAGGAGCGGTATTTTGTGTTGCCAACCCAATTCACATTTCCGAAATAATATTTTTCGCCTTCGGCAATCTCCATTTGAATTACCAAATTCTTCTTGTCTATAAGAAAAACTGTATCCTTAATGATAGCCGCATCTCTTAATCCAACTGCATTAAATTTTGCCAATAAAGCCTTCTTGTCTCTATCATACGCAGCCAAGTTGAACTTAGATTTTTTAAAGAATAACCAAATTCTCTTCTCCTTGGTATCTTTCATTGCCGACTTAGCTTTGAAATCGGAGATGGCATAATTTCCCTCTATGTCTATTGACTCTATCTTAACTTTGCTGCCCTTGTTAATATCAATAAGGAAAATTTCTGAGTTATTGATAAGGGTGTCAATTTGACGATTGATTTTAACATTTACAGAATAATATCCCTTTTCTCGAAAGTAACCACGTATTTTATTTTCAGTAATATAAACTAGGTTTTCGCTAATCGTTTTACCCGCAAAAAGGGTTATTTCCTCTCTAATTTTGTCAGCCTCTCGTTTGTTGACCCCTTTAAATTTGAAACGAGACAACTTAGCCCGTGGTGTAAGTTTTATAGCCATATACAAAACTCCAGCAATTTCCTGTTCGGCAATAATTTCAATATTCGAGAACAATTCTTCCTTGTACAAATTTCTAATAGCTTTAGAAATTTGATCACCAGGAACAGTAATTTTTTGACCTTGTCTTAGTCCGGCAATTAATTTGATTGAATTGTGATCGTAATTATCTGCTCCGTCGATCCGGATTGGACCAATTTCATACTCTTTTGGACTTTTATAATCTATATTGAGCCCACCACCTATTGTGACCGTCGTATTCTGGTCAAGGCTATCTCTTTTCTGAGCAAAAAATGACCCAGATAAAAGAAAACAAAGGACTATAGTGAGCAGGATTCTTTTATTCATATAGATTTTGAAATTTGTTCGGATACCATTCCGAATCTTCTTTCCCGGGATTGGTAATCTATTACGGCTTTGTAAAGGTCATCTCTTTTAAAATCTGGCCAAAGAACCGGTGTAAAATGCAATTCACTATACGCTATTTGCCACAATAAAAAATTACTTATTCTGTGTTCACCACTCGTGCGAATGAGCAATTCTGGATCGGGAATTCCTTTTGTAGTCAAGTGGTTTGAAAATACCTCATCGCTGATTTCATCGACGGAAAGTTCGCCATTATTTACTTTTTCGGCTAATTGTTTTGTAGCTGAAATAATTTCTGAACGAGCACTGTAGTTTAACGCCAAAACAAGATTAATATCCGTATTCTGTTTCGTTTTTTCCATTGCCTGACGCAATTCGATGTTGCAATCTCCTGGCAGACCATCGATATCACCGATTGCCAACATTCGGACTCCTGAATTATTTAGTTCATCCGCTTCCCCGGCAATTGTTCGAACCAATAAATCCATTAATCCATCAACTTCTTCTTTTGGACGATTCCAGTTTTCAGTGGAAAACGCATAGAGCGTAAGGTATTTAACCTTCATTTCTTTAGCTGCTTTCAAAACTTCTCGAACAGATTCTACACCCGTGTTGTGGCCATGCAAGCGCATATGCCCTTGCTTTTTAGCCCAACGACCGTTGCCATCCATTATGATTGCAATGTGTTCAGGGGTGTTTTTTTTATCTATTTTCGAGAGTAAATCCATCAACTATTTTCGATAACGAAATTAAACAAAGCTTCGTACTTTCAAAGCATAAAAAATATCCTTAACAAGCTTTAACGAAAAAAGAGGGAAATGGAAACCCAAATCCCTCTTTAAAAGAACATTGCCTGCTTATTCAGCTAGAACAATAATTTTATTATTTAGCATTTCAATAACGCCACCTTTGATGTCAACATAGATAACTTTAGCATTGCTTTTATCTTGCTGTATCAATTCACTTGTTTTTTCTTCACGTTCAAAAGCATCTGCCAAATCAACTTTCACTGTACCTGCTGTTAAAGCAGAAATAATAGGTGCGTGACTGTTTAATACTTGAAATGAACCATCTAATCCAGGCAATTGAACCGCAGTTGCTTCGCCCGAATAGACATTTGATTCTGGTGTTATAATTTCCAAATGCATTTCGATTCTTTTTAAGCGTTAGCTCCTGCCAACATTTTATCTCCTGCTTCAATTACATCTTGCAACCCACCTTTCAAGTTGAATGCTGCCTCAGGGTATTTATCCAATTCTCCGTCCAAAATCATGTTAAATGCTTTGATCGTTTCTTGAATATCAACCAAAACACCTTTCAATCCTGTGAACTGCTCCGCTACGTGGAACGGCTGAGAAAGGAAACGTTGAACTCGACGAGCTCTGTGTACGATCATTTTGTCTTCTTCAGACAACTCATCCATACCCAAAATCGCGATGATATCTTGTAATTCTTTGTAACGTTGCAATGTCAATTTCACACGTTGTGCGCAGTTGTAGTGCTCTTCACCAACGATTTCTGGTGTCAAAATACGTGAAGTTGAATCCAATGGATCTACCGCTGGGTAAATTCCTAACTCTGCAATTTTACGTGACAATACCGTTGTTGCATCCAAGTGAGCAAATGTGTTTGCTGGAGCTGGATCGGTAAGGTCATCCGCAGGTACGTAAACCGCTTGTACGGATGTAATAGAACCTCTTTTTGTAGAAGAGATACGCTCTTGCATCGCACCCATCTCTGTTGCCAAAGTTGGTTGGTAACCTACCGCTGAAGGCATACGACCTAACAAAGCGGATACTTCAGAACCTGCTTGTGTAAATCGGAAAATGTTATCAACGAAGAAAAGGATATCTTTTCCTTGACCTTCACCATCACCATCACGGTAATATTCTGCCATTGTCAATCCAGAAAGAGCAACACGTGCACGTGCCCCAGGAGGCTCATTCATTTGTCCGAAAACGAATGTTGCTTTTGAATTTTCCAATTCTTTTGTATCGATTTTTGTCAAATCCCATCCGCCTTCTTCCATAGAATGCATGAAAGCGTCACCGTATTTGATAATTCCTGATTCCAACATCTCACGAAGAAGGTCATTTCCTTCACGTGTACGCTCACCAACACCTGCGAATACAGACAAACCTTCGTAAGCCTTCGCGATATTGTTGATCAACTCTTGGATCAATACTGTTTTACCTACTCCGGCACCACCAAACAAACCAATTTTACCACCTTTTGCGTATGGTTCAATCAAGTCAATAACTTTGATACCTGTAAATAAAACTTCTGTCGCTGTAGACAAATCTTCAAATTTTGGTGCTTCACGGTGGATAGACAAACCTCCTTCGTTGCTCACTTCGTTGATTCCATCAATTGCTTCTCCAACAACGTTGAACAAACGGCCTTTGATTTTTTCACCAATTGGCATTTTGATAGAGTCACCAGTAGATGTAACTTCCATTCCTCTTGTTAAACCATCCGTTGCATCCATTGAGATTGCACGAACATTGTTTTCACCTACGTGAGATTGAACTTCCAAGATCACTTTCGTTCCATCTTGTTTGTAAACAACCAATGCATCGAAGATATTTGGTAATGAAACTCCTTTTTCGAAGCTTACATCGACTACTGGGCCGATTACCTGAGCGATTTTTCCTTTAATAGCTGACATGTATTGCCTTATTTAAAATTAAATTCTGAATTTGGGCGCAAAGATAGGGAATTAATTATAAATACAACAAAATTAACACCCTGTAAATTTGGGAAAGTTTATCAACACAAATGTGAGCTTTTGAACGATTCCAAGTTATTTGTTGTTTCGACCTTCATTCCTGCGCAAAAACTTGGCTGGTAAATAACTAGCCAACAAGGATAGAATTGATACCATACCGAAAATCATGAAACCATCTTGGAATGTTACCCCAATAGGAAATGGTTC
>JAHEMP010000184.1 GCA_024643585.1 Crocinitomicaceae bacterium
TTTTTTCAGTTTCATGATTCTATTTTTAAACAAATAGGAACAAATAATCGCGGCAAAAATAAGGACGAGATAACTTGGGTTGTGCATCCAAGATACAGGTGTTTCGCCAATCATGACGTCGCGCAAAGTGCCACCGCCTAATGCAGTGACCATTCCAATAATTGAAGCACCAACAACATCGAAATTTTTATCAATAGCGGTTAATACGCCACTTATGGCAAAAACAAAAACTCCAATTCCGTCAAGAATAACGATATAATCCATGCGAAGTAATTTTAAAAGTTATATCCAAATAAGCAGAAGACAAATGTAGGCATTGAAAATTTACTTTCTATTAGGGTTGCGAATGGCCAAAAACTGAATTCTTAAAGCAAGCATTTCTTGCTAAGAGGTTCCAAAGTAAAGATATAAAAAAAGCCCCTCTGTTAAAGAGGGGCTTTTTATCAGTAATAAATTACTATTATTCAATGATTATTTTCTTCATTATTTCTTCTTCACCAGCAATGATTCTAACAAAGTAAACACCAGAAACTGCATTGTTCAATACAACAACTTCGTTGTGTTGACCTTCGATGGAACCTAATGTGTTGTCATAAACAACTTGACCGATGATATTTTCAACACGAACCTCTACGGATGTGTTTGTCAATAATTCCATTCCAATTGTAAACTCACCGTTGGATGGATTCGGGAATAATGTTACACTGCCATTCGATAGCATCTCTTCCAAACCTAGGTTTGTAGAAGTTACCGTCTGTGTCGTTGTGTTTGTACCACATTCGTTAGTAACAGTCAAAGTAATAGTGAAAGTACCAACAGTAGAATAAACGTGAGTTGGGTTCATTAATGTTGATGTTCCACCATCACCAAAGTCCCATGCATACGTTGTATTTCCTGACGTAGTCGAAGTGCTTGTTAAATCTACCGTTAGGTAAGAATTAAATTGTGTAAACGAAGCCACTGGCGTAGTCAATTCAGTAATAACAATTGATTCAGAACCTGTACCACAAGCATCTGTGATGTTCAATGTATATGTTCCGCCAGTTGTAACTGTCAATGAATCATTTGAAGAACCACCTGTCCAGCTATAAGTAGTTGCTGGCATAGAAGAAGTCAACAACGCTGAACCTCCAGCACAGAATTGCATAGTATCTGCTTCTAAGAAACCAGTATACGAAAGTGCAGAAGCACTTACAACAATGGTGTCAAATGAAATCCCACAAGCACCAATTACGCTAACCGTATATGTTCCTGGTGTAGAAACCAATAATGTGCTAGTCGTGTCACCTGTCGACCACAACACGTCATCAACTGGAGCTCCAGCAACAATTGCTACCGTTTCTCCTGTACAAACTAATGCATCTGGCCCTAAGAATCCAGGTAAACCAAGAGGTGAAAATTCATCTGCACCAATATCTGGTGTATTTGGATCTCTAAGATGACCATCGATACCTTTGACAATAGATGGCAATGGTGTACCTACGTTGTTCAATGAATCTGAACAAAGGTGTAAGTCATAATCAGAGTAGAAACCAGGATTAACATTTAAACCATTTGCGTCATATCCTGAAACAGACTGCCAGTCGGCAAAGTTTGTAGAAGTGGTACCATCAAAGTAGGTTAAGTTCGTACCCAAAGAATACAAATTGTTGTAATCCATTTCGTTAATAGCGTATGTTCCTAAAACATAGGCTGCATAACCATTTCCGAAATTAGAGAATGTGTTGTTTTTGAGGTTATTTGCACCACCGCTACTTAAATATAGGGCTCTTGAGTTGGTTGAACCACCAACAATATTTACGCTATTGTGGTAAATATTATAATATCCTGAATTGACAATGTACATACCGTAAACTGTTGCAGTTGAGCCTGCAGATCCGACGGCAACAAAATTGTTTGCAATCACACCTCTGCCGCTCGATGTAGCATCCATATATCCAAGATACATACCATAATTGAAACTGCTCGTAGCATTTCCTTCAACAATGTTTTTAGAAAAGACGGATGCATTGTCACAGTAATAACTGTAAATACCATAACGAGACCCAGTGTAAGACGATTGACCGTGAACACGATTGCCTCTTACTATGACATTTTGAGTATAGTACAAACGAAGTCCCATATAGTAATTATCCACGAATTCATTATTTATAAATTCGTTTCCATCCTGAAGAGATGCCGTACTAGCACCATATATATAAGCCCCATAACTTCCACCAATAATTGAGTTTCCTTCGTATCTGTTGAAGTTGTCATTCGATCCCGACTGTCCATAAATTACGGCAATGAATGTACTCGTCGAAGAATTGGCTTGCGTTTGCAAATTACAATCGAAGAATACATTGTAGTCAGAACCACCTTGAATGTCTAATACACGACCGTATGTAGCACCTGAATTTCTTAGGGTCATTGATTCAAAATGGAAGTAATCAGCATTATTGAGTAACACAACATAATTGTTGGTGTTACCAGCAGCTCCGTAATCAATGATTACACTATCTCTGTGACCAGCTTCTGATCGGAAAGTAACTGTATTCGCGGAGTCCATACCAATAACTTGACCTAAATCAAATTGATCATAATAGGTTCCTGTTCTGATATCGAAGGTTGTTGGTCCGCATACTCCAGCAAAGTTTAATGCATTTACAGCTGTAAGTATATCTGGAAAATCTGGAGTCGCTCCTCCAATCGTATATGTACCACTTAAACCAGTTAATAGTCCATAAATAGCCGTTGTGTCATTTCCAGCACCAGATGGAGTTTCTATAACACCATTTGGATTGGATGTCCAAGCTTTCAAGTCATCACCGCCTGAATACATAGCCGTTCCTAAAAACACCGTTTGCGATTCACCTGTAGCCAACGATCCTGTCCAGAAAAGGGAAGTTTGAACCGTTGTGTTCCATTGCCAGTTGATACTAGCAGATGTCAAAGTGTCTGTACCAAAGTTTGTTATTTGAACAGTTACAGTGTCATTAAATGTACATGTTGGAATAAGTGGGTTGATGAAAGCTGTTATTCCAGCATCATCCGTTAATACATCATAAATAGAAATGTCATCAAAAGCGGCATCTCCATAGAAGTTAGTAGGACCTTCATATCGAATTCTAACAATAACTGTCCCTGTGAAACTAGCAAGACTAACAATTTTTTGTTGCCATAAATCTTGGTCATCCGTCCATGAAGGAATTACGTCATTTGTCCACGTTGTTCCACCGTCTGAACTAACATCAACGTGACCATTTCCCATGGATTGACCATACATGTGGTACCAAAAAGAAAATTCAATCGCGTTTGTTCCTGTAAGGTTGATTGGCGGAGAATTTAAATGCCATGTACCACCTGTACAACCGGAAGCTTCTGCATACACATATTTACCTGCTGATGTTCCAACTGTGTGATCTACAGATGGGCCAGTTGAACTAGAACTTGTTCCGTTAACGTCAACAGCGAAATCTCTTGTCGCTGCGGGACCGTTTACCCAGAAATCTTGAAGAGCACAAGTCGAAGTACAACTACCACCGCAGGTACTCCAGCTTTCAAAGTCTTGGGTATAAGGGAATGTGTTTATGGTTTGAGCCATAACGCCTGGCGCCCCAACCATTATAAGCATCGCCACTAAGGCGTATTGTAATAATTTTTTCATATAAAATTTATCATTAGTTAATTATTGCAAAATTATACGTTTATTCTTAAAAGTCAAAATTTAATTTTTATTCACTTGTTTTTGGCAACATATTTTCAGTTACAAGATCAAATTTTGAAAAGTGGAAAATAAGTCTTGGATAAAATAATGTTCACAATAATCTCAAAATGAGTTGATTGTAAATTTACATTTTTTCTGTTTCTAGATAATCAAACCAAATTGTTAATATTTTAACGATAAATGCAGAACATGTTGAGGGATAAAACAGGATGCGCATTATTGGTTTCTTATGATATAAAATGCGCTGTTTGCAATCCTTTTTTGCACCTGGGAAAAACGAAAACATTGATCAATCGCCAGTGTTTCATCCACATTTTCTTAAATTCATATAAAAAATAAGGCTTAAAGAGAAAACCTCTTAATTTTGCAACATAAGATGAAAGAAGCAAAACAAAAGCGTTACGATGCCGCTTATTTGAGCATGGCGGAGCAGTGGGCACAATTATCACATTGCAAGCGCAAAAAAGTTGGCGCCATCATAGTTAAGGATCAAATGATTATTTCTGATGGCTACAATGGAACACCAGCTGGATTTGACAATTGTTGTGAAGACGAAGATGGCGAAACACAATGGTATGTGTTACACGCAGAGGCAAACGCAATATTGAAAGTGGCAAAGTCGACCAACAATTGCAAAGGCGCTACCTTATATTTGACTTTATCTCCGTGCAGGGAATGCAGCAAGTTAATACTCCAAGCGGGCATAAAAAGAGTCGTATTCGCCAAAGGATATAAAGATAGTTCTGGGATAGATTTCTTAATGGAGTCTGGTATAGAAATCGAACAATTAGAAGCATTAGCACATGGAGAGTAATCCAAAAAATCATTATTTAATTCCATTGGGAATGGCCTGTGCCATGGCCATAGGTTTGGGCTTGGGTTTTTATTTAACGCCAAAAACGAATTACACTTTCGCTGAAAAGAAAGGCGAAAAGTATCAAAAGATACAAGACATATTAGAGGTGCTGGATAAAAGGTATGTCGATGATGTTAACGGCGAAAAATTGTTCGAGGAAACGATATCGGACATGCTTCACAAATTGGATCCGCATAGCAATTACATTGCTGCTGCTGATATGAAGCAAGCTACCGAATCCATAGAAGGAAAATTTGGCGGAGTAGGTGTTCGTTTCATGGTATTGAGAGATACGGTGTGCATTACCCATGTTATCGAAAACTCACCCTCGATGAAGGCTGGCGCATTGGCTGGTGATAAAATTGTAACTGTCGATGGTAAAAAGGTCGCGGGAGTTAAAATTTCCAATGACAAAGTAATGGACCTTTTAAAGGGTGAAGAAGGAACAACAGTAGACGTTAAGGTTACTCGAAACGGACAATTTAAAAACTTAAAAATTATTCGTGGTTCCATTCCCATTCCGTCTGTCACTGCGGCTTATATGTTAAACAGCACAACGGGTTTTATTCACATTGA
>JAHEMP010000185.1 GCA_024643585.1 Crocinitomicaceae bacterium
CAAATGAAAAAAAAGGAATAAAAAATTTCAAATCAGTAATAAACAACCATATAACCTGAAGAACTAATTGGATTCTTTTGTACATTCCAACCCTATTTCTTTTTAGATTTTAACTGCGTTAAGAAAGGATTCTCACGTCCTTAAAATCTATCTATATAAGTCTTTAGAATAAAAAAAGAGAAGACCTTTCGACCTTCTCTTTTCAATGGTAGCGGGGACACGACTCGAACGTGCGACCTTCGGGTTATGAGCCCGACGAGCTACCAACTGCTCCACCCCGCAATATATCTTAATTGCTTATTTCTATTTTCAAGCAGATGAACCTTTCCAAATGCGTGTGCAAAGATAGTGATTTTATTTCATTAACAACAAAATATTTGTTAATCTTCGTGATGTTTGTTCGTGTCCTGATAATTATGATTCATCTCGGTGGGTTCGCCTCTTAATTCTGGGCGTCTAATTTTGCCACCATGGTTTCCGATTAAAACCATAAACAAGAAGGTTATGAAACCCACAACTAATGTTCCCCATAACGCTTTTTTATAATTGAGATGCTTATTCCTACTCAACAAAAACCATAAGAGTCCAGACATTGCGCCCAAAACCAGAGCAATTATTAGACCTTTCTCGCCTAATTCTTCGTGTTCATGAGCCATTTCATGCGAAAAACCGGCAAAATCTTCAACCATATGTTCAGCAGGCTCACCCGTTAAAAATGCCGGGATCGTTACAATTGCCATCAGCACAAAGGTGGCCAATCCTGCTTTTTGTAAAATCCTATTATTTCTAATTAAACCAACAAAAAGTAAAATCAATCCAAATAGTGAACCTAAAATTGGCATATGATTTAATAACAAATGAAAATGAGCTGCTGTCATAATTTTATAATTTTCATGTTTTTACGATGAGTAATAGTATTTGGTTTCATTTTCTTATGATTAAGCCTTTCTATTTATCCGAGACAATTGTATTTGTTACTTTTGTAAATAATTCACTTATATAGAAAAAACCATATGATCAATAAATTTGCGATTTTTTCGGTACTTATGTTTTTCGCTTCATGCACAAACAACTCCGAACCTTCCCTTGAGACCCTTGGTACCGATAATGTAAATCCTCAAACAATAGAAATTCAACAGAAAATTGACGAAATAAATGCCAACATTGAAGTATTAACGGTAGCTAATAGCTTGTTTTATCAGCACAATGATGGATCCACAGAAGAAGTATTCGCCTATTTGGATAAGGATCAAAAAATTGTAAAACTTGAAGAAAAATTCAAGGTAAAAAAGGAAGGAAATAGCGGTGTTCGTTTCTTCTATTTTGAAAAAGGCAAAAGAATAATGTCAATTGAAAGGTTCATTGATGTTCAAAATGGTGGAGGGAAGTTTAGAGAGCGTAAATCGTATTACGACAAAAATGGATTGCCATTTGCAACCGAAGAAAGATTAACACTTTATGAAGAGGACTTAGAAAAAATCGACTTTGAATCGGTAAAGCCTTATGATTGTTCAATAGAAACTGCTGAAAACGTCTTGAATCAAAGAGGGTTGTTCGCGACAACCTTTCAAGGATTTGCATCCGATGGACCAGTGGATTATTTAATTGTTGGCGGGCCTGGTGACTCAGGATTTGCCTCTGCACTGGCCGTTCAATTCGCAGATCAAACGACTAACTATTTAAAAGCAAATCAAGAAAGGCTTGTCAACACTCCGCTTATTGTTGAATTTGAAAAAATGATTGACGAAAGAAAATTAGAATTTCAAGTTTTAACGAATGTAAAAATCAACAACTAGTCCATAAAATTATTCCTTTCACGCGGATGAAACTCCGCCTAAAAATGAATTTATTGTCCGTTTAACACTTTTTATTAACAGAATCGCAGTAATTTGTCTTAATATTGTGTTCTCCAAATGAATATGAATGAACTATATTAAATCACTAGTACTATTTTTCCTGCTATTTTTAACTTCCTACTCATTTGGACAAATGAAAATCGAAGGTACCGTATACGACACCACGGGAACCAAACCTTTAAAAAATGCTGTAGCTGTAGCCGTAAGAATTAGTGATTCGTTAATGCTAGGTTTTGCTCGCACCGATGACAAAGGAAAATTCGTTTTAAATAATCCTAGTTTAGATACCTTTTCTTTAACCATTAGTCATCCAGGGTACGATGACAAAGTCTATTATATTTTCGGACATGAAGGCAATAAAGAAATTTCTATTTCTACCATAAACATGCCCTCAAAATCTCAAGAATTAGAGGAAGTCATTATCTATGCTAATAAAAACCCTATTTATTATAACGGAGATACGCTCGTATATGTGGCTGATTCTTTTCAAGTGGCTGAAAATGCTGTTGTTGAAGATTTACTAAAAAAATTGCCAGGACTTGAAATTGATAAAGATGGTAAAATAAAGTCCCAAGGAAAAGCAATTGACCAGGTTTTGGTTGACGGAGATGAGTTTTTCGGTTCAGACCCAACTATAGCAACTAAAAACTTAGGTGCCGCAGGGGTGGAAACTGTTCAGGTATATGAAAAAAAGCAGGAAAATGCTGCGGACGGTGAAGAAACTCTTCAAATTTTAGATTTACGCCTAAAAGATGAAGCCAAGAAGGGTTATTTCGGAAGAGTGTCGGGTGCAACTGATTTTACCCAGTTCTATGAAGGAGAATTGCTTTTGAACAATTTCAATAAAACCCAAAAAATATCTGTTTTTGTTTTAAGTGCAAACACGCCAAAAAGTGAATTTGGATTTGGTGATATCAACAAATTCGGTTTGAACAACGAAGGCGGGAATACTGTTTTTTCGGACGATGGGGACATTACTTATTACTCCAGCGGCAATCAGGCGGGTATTCCCCAAACTTTAAAAGCGGGTATATACTTTTCCGATAAATTTGGAAAGAAAAAGAACACTGAATTAGGATTTAATTATTCGTACTACAATTCAAAAAACAACTCACTTTCAAAAAGTCGATCTCAATATTTCGTTCAGGATTCTACTTATTTTTCAGACGATTCTACGCGTTATATTTCCGAAAATGAATCACACAATATAAACTTGAGATTTAAGTCAAAGTTGGATTCACTAACTACATTAGAAATTAGACCTAGTGTAAAAATAACCCAAGGATTGCAGACTAATTTAGATTACTCAACTTGGCGTGATGCCGATAATATATTTTCTAGATCTAATAATGTCACCAATTCAAATAATGCAAAAGAAATTGCTTTTGACAATCAAATCCGATTTAACCGAAATTTCATGAAGCCCCGACGACAATTGGCGATTAATTATGACATTTCGATGAGTGACAACAAAGGAACTGGGAACTTAAATTCAACAAATATTTTTGCCGACACGGTATTTACAGGAATTGATTACGATCAAGAAAAAATAAACAATAAATCGTCTATCAACAACTCCATTAGGGCAAGTTATTTTGAACCTTTGAGTAAAAAATTCAAAATTCAAGCAGAGTATTCATTTGACAATGGTAACTCCAATCAAATCAAAGAAACAAGAGATTTCAATACGGCAACTGGTCAATATGATATGGTCAACATCCTATTTTCAAATTCTTTTGATAACATTAGAAATCAACACCGCATAGGTACCCAACTTTGGTTCGAAACAAAAAAATACACCATCCATGGAGGTATGCGAGTACGAAACATTGATTTAGACAATCAAAATAGAGTAACGGATACGATTATACATCAAAACTACACCAACTTTTTACCTACCTTTTCATTCAGATACAATCCTACTCGCAGCACGCGGTTTAGCATGAATTACAATACCAATTCAAGACAACCATCAATTTCGGACTTATTGCCAGTGCCTGACAACACCAATCCGAATAGAGTAAGGTCGGGTAACCCCAATTTGCAACCCGATTATTCACATCAAGTAAATATTAATTTCAATTCTTGGAATGCGTTAAGTGGGCGTTACATTTATTCGGGAGCTTCTGGAAACTTGACGCAAAATGCCTTTGGTGATTCTACATCCATCAATGCTATTGGCCAGCAAATAAGTAAAAGGGTCAACGTGAAGAATGCAACCAACATAAACCTTTGGATGGGTGCAGGTCTCCCTTTTATAAGCAGAAAATTAACGGTGTCTCCAAATTTTTCTATGGGCTTATCAGAATTCACAAGTTATTTGAACAGTGAGAAAAACATAGCCACAAACCTAAGTATGTCGCCATCTTTGACCGTTAGTTATACTTTGGATTCTCTAGAACTAGAAGTAAGCTATGATTTGGCTTATAATAGGCCGAAAAACACATTGAGCACTTTCACTACTCAAGCCTATACAACGCAAGATTACTTCTTTGGAGCTACTTGGCGTTTGAAACATGGTTTCAAAATTCAGGCGAATACCAATTATACCATCAACGGACAACGAGCCGACGGGTACAACATTAACTTTTTCATAGTAAATGCTGCCCTTAGTAAAACATTCTTGAAAACAAGAAACTTAGAATTATCACTTTTGGCAAATGACATATTAAACCAAAATATCAGTAACTCCAGACAAGTAAACCAAAATGTTGTAACAGATAACAACACAAAAATCATTTCGCGTTATTTCTTATTAAAATTAACGTACAGATTCAATAACAATAAAACTACTGAAGAAGATGGGAAAGCTGGATGGCATTAAAAATTTGTGGATTCTATGCTTGATTTTCCTTTCGTTTCAAGCTAACGCACAACTAATCACTTCGGGTAAAATTGTTTTTGAACGGAAAACGAACTTGGAGAAAAAATTTACCGATGCTCGAATGAAAAATTGGTTAGGAGATAATAAATCGAAAATTGACAATTTCGAATTGTTGTTTAACGATACTATCTCCATTTTTAAACCTATCGAAAGTGACGAAGCGGATAGATTAAGCTGGGCAACAAGCAAAAGTACCGTACTCCAAAACTTTAATCAGAAAGACAATTTATTTGTACTTGATGTGGCAGGTCAGCAAATCATCGTGAAAGATTCTATCCAAATCAGAAAATGGCAAATCACGGATAGTAAAAGAACAATAGACAAGTATCGATGTACGAAAGCTGTTTATCAAAAAAATGACTCT
>JAHEMP010000186.1 GCA_024643585.1 Crocinitomicaceae bacterium
AAGTACCGGTGTGCTTTCTTTCAAAGGTAGAGATGGGAAAATTTACTCGTTTAAAAATACGGATTACAAATACTTCGAATACGATAAAGAATTTACTACGAAAACCAAAAAAGTTGAAATCTTACCTCGGAAAGATTCTGGGTATGAATTTGGTGTTGGTCTGAGCTTCGGGTATTTTAATATCAGCCACGACTTCACTCCCGACGCCTACTATTTGAACGGTTTTGAATCAAGCGGCGATATACCCATCTCTTTGCGACTTGGCGTTAGCAAATATTTGAACAAAAACAGCTCGTTTGGACTTACTGGAGAATATGCGCTTATCATGGATGACAACAATTATTTCAATATCGGCGCTCGATATCAATACATCTACAACCCCAGCAAGAACTCAGCATTTTATTTTCCAGTGGAATTAAAGTACAGTCGCTATCAATTTGTTTCTCAATACCAAACAAGCGACACCATTTACGCTGATTTAGGTTGGCAGTATCCTTCGCAATTGAACACAGAAGTAGCAGTTAATGCTCTTGAATTGAATATCGGACAGGGTGTTTCCTTTGCGCTAAAAAACAAAAAATCTCTTTCATTGGAACTTCTCTTGTTTAAGCAATTTGTAATGAGTCAATCCATCAAAAGTGAAAAAGAAATTTCCCCAAAAAGTGAATTTGGAATTAACGGTTTGAAGCTTTCTCTTATGATGAACTTTTAAAAGAACAGTGCAAAAATACAATGACTCATTTTCGCTATTTGACTAATCTAAGCGAACCATTTTTAGCCTAATATAATTTTTTAACGCTATGAAATCTTTTTTATCCTTCGTTCGAACGACATTGACAGGCGGTATTTTGTTCCTTCTGCCAGTGGCCATTTTATTCATTTTATTTGAAAAGGTTTTTTCCATTCTTTTGAAAATATCGACACCTATTTCCAAAATACTTCCAAAAGGTGATTTTTGGCTTGACGGTAGCTTAACGATTGCCATTTTATTGTTGGTCATTTTGTGTTTTGCAAGTGGCTTGTTGTTCCGATCTCAAAAAGTTAAAAAACTGGTCAGCAAATTAGAAAATGATTTATTAATCTACATACCAGGATACTCGTTAATAAAATCAGTTACAGCGGATACAATTGGAGAAAAAATTGAGGATACCTTGTCTCCAATTTTAATCAAAGATGATAAAAGTTGGAATTTTGCTTTTTTGGTGGAAGAAAGAGGTGAATTTAGCACTATTTTCATTCCCGACGCCCCTCGTTATGACGCAGGTGAAATAAAAATTGTTCCGTCAGAATTGGTTAAAAAATTGAATGTTCCCGCCAATATATTTACACGGAGCATTAAAAGTTATGGAAAAGGTGCGCTCAAATGGTTGGAAGAAAATGATCCCAAACTTAATGGCTAATCTGCTGTCGTCTTTCAAAGTAAATTTTCACCAAGTCTGCCAATTTCTGCTTCATCAAGCAGTCAAGCAAACAAAAATAACTACCTTTAAATCCCAACAATATTGAGGGGTCTGAAACGCAATTTATTTTGCCAACTTTCCTTTTCAATTCTCAATTAAATAGAAATGCTTACGCCTGTTGTCGACAAAAAAATATTCCTACTTGATGCATTTGCATTGATTTACCGTGCTTACTTTGCTTTTGCAAAAAATCCTAGAGTCAATTCCAAGGGCCAAAATACCTCAGCCGCTTTTGGTTTTACAAATGCCATGATCGACATCATCCAAAAGGAAAAACCGACACACATGGCCGTTGTTTTTGACGCACCCGGTGGTGCAACAAACCGAATGGAAGATTTCGCAGCATACAAAGCCAACCGCGAAGAAATGCCGGAAGATATTCGTTCCATGTTGGAGCCGATAAAAGAAATTATCAAAGCATTTCACATTCCCATGCTGATGTTGGAAGGATATGAAGCAGACGATATCATCGGAACCTTGGCAAAAATGGCCGAAAAAGAAGGTTTCCAAACGTATATGATGACTCCAGACAAGGATTTCGGTCAATTGGTTTCAGAAAATATTTTCATTTACAAACCCGGTAGGGGAAAAGATCCCGCTTCCATAATGGGAGTTAAAGAAGTCTGTGAAAAATTTGAAGTAAACGATCCTTTGCAAGTTATCGACGTCCTAGGTATGTGGGGTGATGCTGTCGATAATATCCCTGGAATTCCCGGTGTAGGTGAAAAAACAGCGAAGAAATTCATCCAGCAATACGGCTCCATGGAGGAACTTTTCAAAAATACAGCCGACCTCAAAGGGAAAATGAAGGAAAACGTTGAAAATTTCCAAGAGCAAGGACTGTTGTCCAAAATGTTGGCCACCATCATTGTAGACGTTCCTGTGCCTTTCGATCCTATCGATTTGCGATTGGATGAGCCCGATAAAGAGGCTGTTTTGAAAATTTTTACAGAGCTTGAATTCAGAAATTTAGCCAAACGAATAACAGGAGAGGAAATTATAGTAACAGCCGCAGGCAACAATGTAGATGGTCAATTGGATCTGTTTGGTCAACAAAGTTTGGTCGTGAACCAAGAACCAATGACTACAGCAGAATTAAAGACCATTGCGACAGAAAATCCATCCTATCATTTGGTAAATACACCCGAAGAACGCTCAAAATTGCTTGATTTGTTATTGCAACAAACGCAAGTTTGCTTCGATACAGAAACAACAAGTTTGGATGCTTTGCATGCGGATTTGGTGGGGATAGCTTTTTCGTGGAAAGAGCGCGAAGGCTACTATGTAGCAATTCCGAAAGAATTCGTTGAAGCGAAAAAGATTGTCGATTTCTTTGAACCTTTTTTCTCTTCTAAAACAATTGAAAAAATTGCCCACAACATAAAATACGACATACAAGTGTTGAATCGTTACCAAACGAAGGTTTCCGAGCCTACTTTTGACACGATGATTGCCCACTATTTGATTCAACCCGAATCGAAACAGTCGATGGATTTCTTAGCTGAATATTATTTGCGTTACCAGCCTGTTTCCATTGAAGCCTTGATAGGAAAAAAAGGTAAAAATCAAGGGAATATGGGTGACTTAAAACCGGAAGAAATTGTTGATTATGCATGCGAAGATGCCGATATTACTTTCCAACTCAAACAGATTTTCGAACCGGAAATTCAAAACCTCATCTAAAAGACTTGTTTTACAAAATGGAAATGCCTTTGGTGGAAATTTTACGTTCCATGGAATTCGAAGGCGTGGCAATAGATGTGGAAGGATTGACCAACTATTCCAAAGAACTTGAATTGACATTGGTTGATTTGGAAAAACAAATCAAAAGTTTTGTCGATTTTGACTTCAATGTAGACTCCCCCAAACAACTGGGCGACGTGCTTTTTGATCATTTAAAAATTTCAGCAAAAGCTAAAAAAACGAAGACAGGACAATACGCAACATCCGAGGATATTTTGGTGAAACACGAAAAAGATCACGAAATCATTCCAATGATTTTGGATTATCGACAGTTGCGAAAATTGAAAAGCACCTACGTTGATCCGCTTCCAACACTCTGCGATGCTGTCGACGGACGCATCCACACCAGTTACATGCAAACGGTTACTGCGACGGGTCGTTTGAGCTCGAATAGTCCAAATTTGCAAAATATCCCTATCCGCAGTGCACGAGGGAAGGAAATCCGAAAAATGTTCATTCCTAGGAATGAGGATTTCAAGTTGCTCGCTGCAGATTATTCTCAAATTGAATTGCGAATTATTGCAGCTTTGAGTGATGATAAAAATATGATAGAGGCCTTTCAGAAGGGGTATGATATTCACGCAGCAACGGCTGCGAAAGTATTTCACGTTCCTTTAGAAGAAGTCTCCAGAGACCAACGAAGTTCTGCAAAAGCGGTAAACTTTGGTATCATTTACGGTCAAGGTGCTTTTGGGCTGGCTCAAAACTTGGGCATTTCTCGAACCATAGCAAAAGGAATTATCGATGGCTATTTTGAGCAGTATGCTTCCATCAAAACCTATATGGACAAAGCGGTTAACGATGCCCGCGAAAACGGGTACGTGGAGACCATCATGAAACGTAGAAGATATCTTCCGGATATTACCTCTGCCAACGCGGTTGTTAGAGGTTTTGCTGAACGAAATGCAATCAACGCCCCTATCCAAGGTTCCGCAGCTGATATTATAAAATTGGCTATGGTTGCCGTTCATGAAGCAATGAAAAACACAGAATTGAAGTCAAAAATGATTCTTCAAGTACACGATGAGTTAGTGTTCGATGTCCACAAAGATGAAATTGATGAATTGAAAGCCCTGGTAAAAACCGCCATGGAAGGCGCAATTAAGATGGTCGTTCCCATGGAAGTAGAAATGGAAATCGGCGAAAATTGGTTGGATGCCCACTGATGATCAGAACTTTAACAAATTTGTAACAAATCCAACTTTCGAATAGCTAAGTGCTTGTAAATTTGATTTTTACAATGAAACTTTTTTGTCAAAACATACGTAACACTTCCTTTTTAGACATAAACTATTGATCTTAAAACAATTTGGCACAGTTGTGGATTTTGTATTCACAATCGCAAAAATTAGTACCATGAAGAAAATCTACACTTTTATCATTTGTATCACCTTAGCACAAATGACCTTTGGTCAAGTTTCGACCAATTACAACGCAAAATGGTTTTTTGGAGTAAACGCTGGGGCCACATGGCAAACTACTGATGTTCAAAATAAATTTAACCATGGTTGGGGATTAACACTTGGTAAATCTTTCAATTACAATACAGGAACGGTTTTAAGTTGGGACGTGCGCGGACGATTTTTACGTGGTTTTTGGTATGGCCAAGATACCAAGGCAAGCAACTTTACCAATCCAAATACGACCTTGAGTCAAGATCCAACGAATTACAAGGACACTTTTGGATATGCCGTTCACAACTTTCAAACAGAAAACTATTTGTTCAATTTAGAGTTGGTTCTTCATGCCAACAGATTGCGCGAAAGAACGCGTTGGGATGCGTATATCTTTGGAGGATTGGGAATGAATTGGAACCAAACGTATGGTGACTATTTAAAAACGGATCCGATAACGGGCG
>JAHEMP010000187.1 GCA_024643585.1 Crocinitomicaceae bacterium
AAATAAATACTAAATTATTTACCATGGTAAGTAATTTCCTTAACTTTGTCAAAAATTATATGCTATGAAGAAAATCGTTCACAGAGCAAATACAAGAAATTCCGCAGATTTTGGTTGGTTGAAGGTAAATCATTCCTTCAGTTTTGCCAATTGGTATGACCCAAACAAAATAAATTTTGGAGCACTTCGAGTATTAAATGACGATACAATTCAAGGTCAAAAAGGATTTGATACACATCCACATGACAACATGGAAATTATCACAATACCTTTATCGGGACCACTTGCGCACAGAGACTCGATGGGGAATTCCTCAACCATAAAAGAAGGTGAAATCCAAGTTATGAGTGCTGGAAGCGGAGTCAGACATAGCGAATTTAATCCAAGTGATGACTTCACCAACCTATTCCAAATTTGGATTTTCCCGAACAAGCGAAATGTTGAACCGAGGTACGACCAAATTGCCATTGACACATCCAAAATGAAGAATAATTTTCTTCAACTCATTTCCCCTTTTCCTGAAGACGAAGGATCATGGATATACCAAAATGCATGGATACATATGGCGGAAATGGAAGAAGGTAAGGAATTAACCTATGCAATGCATTCAAATGAAAATGGGATTTACGCCATGGTTGTTGATGGAGAAGTTGCAATTCAAAACGAAATTTTTGATAAAAGAGACGCTATCGGAATTTGGGATGAAAAAGAAGTGAAATTTACAGCGAACAAAAACAGTAAAATAATGGTTATTGAAGTTCCTATGGAATTTTAATCAAACGCTCAAAAAATATATGAAAAACTCAATCATCGAAGCCTTGAATTGGCGTTATGCAGTTAAGAAATATGATGCTTCAAAAAAAATAAGTGAAGGAGATTTAGAAATTTTAAAAGAAAGTATCCGTTTAGCGCCTACGGCATTTGGTTTACAATCATTCTCCGTTTTTATAATAGAAAATTCTGATTTACGCTCACAACTTCAAAGTGCCTCACACGGACAAACACAAGTGGTTGATGCGTCTCATTTATTTGTATTTGCAGCACATAAATCCGTTTCAGATAATGCCGTTGATCGCTATATGGAAAATGTGGCTAACACGAGAAAATTGCAGATTGAACAAACTGCCGGATTTGGTAACCATATCAAACAATCTGTTTCTCCATTGAGCGAGGAGGAGCTCGTAAATTGGAATACCAAACAAACATATATTGCTCTCGGACAATTGCTGCAAACTGCGGCTGAAATGCGAATAGACGCTACCCCGATGGAAGGATTTGATGCCGGAAAAGTCAATGATATTTTAGGATTTGAAAAACAAGATATGAAGGTGAGTGTAATCTGCGCTTTAGGCTACAGAAGCATTGATGACAAAAACCAGTTTCAAGCTAAGGTAAGGAAGAATCCTGAGGAAATATTCCATACCGTTTAATCAGAAAGCTCTTTATAACTTTACTGTCTATCAGTATTTAATTGGTATGATTTCGATTTGTTCATTCATTGAATCTTCCTTTGCTATCCATCCGTTTCCATTAGAAAACCAATAATAAGCAACATAGGTCAATTGATCAAAATAGTATTTTGAAAGTTTGAATTTCGCACAAGATAAGGTGGTACCATTTGATAAAGATTTATTTTCATAACCCACAAAACGGACCTCTTCGTAACGCTCGAAACCAGTGTGAACCCATATAGAATGACATTTCTTAAATTCTAGAGGATATTGCTTTTTTTCTGAAAATGCTATTGTATCGTTTCCACTATTCAAAGACAAATTTTCCGAGAAATCACAAAAAGGAATACTCATTAGTTCCGGGAATCTTGGCCCCTCATTTTCTTCGAAGTAAGAGTAATTTTTACTTCCATAATTGACAATTTCATAAATTTCGGAGGTCGTCTTGTCGTCTTGTTTGTAGTTAATTCGAACTTTTTTAAACCCGTTAGGCCGAAAATATTTTCTGTTCACCGCAATATTAAGACTATCTCCATTTTCTGTACAATCTTGATGTTTTGTAAGGAAATTTGTAATCATGGGATCGGTTCTATCCTCATTAAAACAATTTAGACCAATTGCCCATTTATCATTCATTTGATACCCCTTTTTTCTGGCAATCTGAAGATCCATGCAAGCCGATACTTTATCCTTTAGTTTCAATTTGATAAAAGCGCTGATTTTGTAGAGTTCCATGTCAGTATGACCGGTTTCAAAAATCTTGTCCAAATAATACTGTGCAGAATCAAGAATTCCCCAGTTGGCATAAGATTCAACAAGAGTTTTGGCATATTCATAATCTTCTTCGTAGTGGCTCAACAACTCCTTTCTCAAATTTTCCGACCGCAAAGTGTCGTCCAACTCAAACAAGGCCGAACTTAGTAAACTGTATGACCTCGTTGTATACTTTTCTTTGTGCATGCTATCCACAAAATAAACGACGTCAGCGTATTCTCCCCAATAGGCAAAAATTCCCATTTGTAGCGCCATCCAATCGTAATTGCCTTCAAACTTTTCATCCCCAATATCAATCCAATCATAGACTATATCTTCGTCTACTTCATTATACATTAATAGATTCACAAAACTCAAAAAAGGATGCAAGGAATCAGGATAAGCCTCGGTTAAGATTTGAGCTTTGCTCATAGCCTCAGTTAAATCATCGTCATAGACAAGTAATTCAATTTCAGCGACAGCATCCCAATAGTCATTTTGTCCTAGAACGTCCCAATTGATGAACAAAGTTGTTAAAACAACGAAAAATATTTTTTGTAAATGAAAAGTGCGAATTACAATCATGAAGTTTTTATTACAGCATATTTTTAATACCGTCTTTCTTAAAATACAACACGTCAACAAAAACTAGGATCTTGGCTGAGATACTATTGAATTGAGGTTCATCGAATAAAGTTTGAAATGTACTAATATAACTCCTATCTAAACCTTGTTTTCCAGCGAAAATATTATTCTTATAGAAAATTAAAAATTCACAACCGGGAAAAAATACCCATTTGTAGTTAACGTCAATCGTAAAGGCATTATAGCTTTGATTGTGTATCGAATTCCCTTCCTCATTAAGAGGGAAATAATCGTTCGGGTTTTTACTGCCGTCTTCTTGCAATGTGTTAAAATAATTGTACTTCAATCGCTGCCAATAATGACGAAACTTTACGTTTACTCCCATGCGATTGGTATGAATCAATTCAGCGGAAACACTATTCGTTATGATATCTCGATCTCTTGTTCCAATTAAAATACCTGAAAAATTGCTCGATTCAGTAGGCTTTACATAACCATAATCATTTTTATAAAATTCATATTGAGTGGTCCAAACCATAAAAAATCGTGAAGAAAACTGAAATCTTGGCGAAATAGTTAAAGTATTGTAGGACATTGTTTCGCCAGTATATTGTTTTCTACGAGCTCGAATATCTAATGCAAAAGGTTTAGAGTAATCGCTAGAATAAAATCCTCCAAAAGAAAAGCTCGGACCAAAATTCAACGGAACCCCAGCTTGACGAGATTCAAAATGGTCCACAAATCCTAACGGAGAAATACTAGCATCCAAACCACATGTCAAAAAATTTGAAAATGTCCCATTCAAAAAAGCATTGATATTTAGAACGCTGAATAGTCGCGGTTTATAGAGCTCTTTATAATAAACATCACCTCCACCCCATCTTCTCAAAAATCTTCCTTTCGGTTTATAAGCATTCCAAGTTCCTTTCAGCCCATAATAAATGCTATTATTATTGAGTAAAAAACCCATATCATTTGGGTCGTAAGTATCCGTTTGTAACCCGTGATAAAAATTAGACTGAAACTTTCCTTGTACTTTGCCAACACTAATATCATAGGAATGACCAAGTATGGATTCACCATTTTCCTTGACATTGGATAGTCTAAATTCATTTGAAAATGTATAATTTCTATTGAGAGAAAATAATTGTGAGCTGAAAACGCTAACATTCGCATCTCGAGCATCTGACTCACGATTGACATTCGTATTTAAAAAAGAAACACGGCCATTGTTACTTAAATTTTGAGAAAAAACAAAAGAATTATAATTGGTAAGTGGATTAGTATTCAGCAGTCTTGAATTACCTGAACTGTCCTCTATTGTCGCAAATGTTCTTCCTTCAACAGCATTGAAAAAACCAATTCCCAGGCCCTTTTTCGTACGACCTGAAATTTTCGTGGCATTGTACAATGGAGCTTGGGTAGCCCGTTCAACAACACGCTCATCAACAGTTGTATCTAGGTTACTAGATAATTGATCATTATAAAAAGGTACGCCTCCTACCCTTCTTGAATAAAAGACACCACCAATATTAAACATATCAGTTCCTTCCTTAAAAAAGGACCGGTTTTCATTGAATTGAACCTCAAAAGGGCCTAAGTTTAGTATCTGATTGTCTGAAACTGTCTGTCCGAAATCCGGAACCAATGCCATATCCAAGGTAAATGCGTCATTTAAACCTAATTTTAAATCCATCCCGGCAGTGGTTCTATTTTGCCAAATTTGTGTATTGGTACTAGGATTGTTTACGTTTTCCAAATACCCAATAACATAAGGAGAAAAGGACAGGCGCAGTGGAGGCTTGATATCCTTTATTCCCTTTAATTGTGCGGACTGTGTTATTTCGCCAAATTTTACTGGATCGACAGGATTCCAATAAGACATTTCCCGTTTTCTGCGTATTTGTCGCACAAAATTGATATTCCAAGATTGAATATCTTTATTTGGAAAGCGCAAAGCGGCATACGGAATTCTCATTTCGACATACCAACCATCCTCATTTCTCGTTACCCGACTTTTCCAAACAGCATTCCAAGAAAAATCAGTTGTATTTGGTTCCATTAGAGCATCTAGTTCAACTCCTGAAGCCGTTGTATAAAAACTTGATGCGTTAAGATTGTTTCCATAACAATCAATGTAAACACCCACCCAATCTGCATTTCCATAATTATCTCTTTGGGAAAGCATATAGGAAATGGAATCGGGAGAATCAAAAACCTTCGCAGCAACATAGAGAGCTTCATCTGTGTATGTT
>JAHEMP010000188.1 GCA_024643585.1 Crocinitomicaceae bacterium
TAAACCTTGGTTGGTGTATTGTAGGATTACTGCAACTGCCGATCAGACGGGCACAATGGCATTGTATAGTTTTAATGGAAGTGTTTGGACAGAAAATGTTAATCCAACTCCAATGAGTAATCTTCGACAAATCTGTCTTGCGAATAAAGATGTAGATAATCTTTGTATGGTAAGTTTTGATATAAATAACGGTAATAAGGCAACTGCAGTACTATATACCAAATCAACAAATACTTGGAGTGCAAAAACATCAGTTTCTACTCGAGATGGCCAAGGGATAAGTCTTATTAATGATAACTCTGGAAATTTATTTTGCTCAGTAATAGATAAGTATGATAGTGCTGCTTATGCACAAGTAGCTCGAGTGCAAATGCTAGCAGCAGGAGCATCAACTTGGACAGAATTGACTGCACCGCCCATTACTCGTGGTATCGATGAACCAACAGGAAATCTTGGTATAGCCAAAGGAAGTGCTTCTTTTCCCTATATTGTTTATACCAAAACGAATTCCAGCAGTGTGACTACGCCTATTGTACGTGGGTATGTTCCGGCTCCACCACCAGCAGTACTTTCAACGAACGTCATAACTAATATAACGACAACAACTGCTGTTTGTGGTGGTAACATTACTTCTGATGCTGGACAGGCCATAACCGAAAGAGGAGTGGTTTATAGTATTTCTAATTCTACACCTACAACAGCAAATTCAAAAGCTATAGAAGGTTCTGGAGGTATAGGAAATTTTTCGGTAACACTATCAGGACTTGCACCTACAACATTGTATTATACAAGGGCTTATGCTATTAATGGTGCAGGTACTTCTTATGGAGATGTTGTTAGATTAAATACTCTTGCTGTGCCCGATGCTGTAGTTACAACTCCCAGACAAGTAGAGTTCTTAACGAGAGGTCTTGTGGCAGTTAGTAAAACGACTAGTACTGTATATTTGAGCTGGCGTTTACTAGGTACCGATCCTTCAGATATTGCCTTTAATGTGTATCGAAATGGGGTAAAAATTACCACATCACCAATCACTAATTCTACTAATTATTTAGATACTAGTTCTGCTTCAAACAATAACTATAGTGTATCCGAGATTGTAAACGGTGTTGAAAGTGCTCCTTCTAGTCCTGTATTAGTGTGGAATAGCAACCAAATGACCGTTCCAATTCAAATGCCTCCCGGAGGTACATTGCCAGATGCTAGGACGTATACCTATACTGCTAATGATGCCTCTGTGGGCGATGTTGATGGAGATGGTGTTTATGAAATTATTTTAAATTGGCAACCTACTATTGTCAATGATAATGCCGGAGGCTATAGTGGGAAACAAATCTTTGATTGTTATAAACTTGACGGCACTTTGTTGTGGCGAATAGACTTGGGAATCAATATGAATGCTGGACCACATTATAATCAGTTTATGGTATATGATTTTGATGGTGACGGAAAAGCAGAGATTATTTTAAAAACTGCCGATGGTACTATTGATGGAAAAGGTGTTGTTATAGGAAATCCTAATGTAGACTATCGGAATACTTCTGGTTGGGTGCAACAAGGGCCTGAGTTTTTGACTGTTTTCAATGGGTTAACGGGAGCGGCTATGGCTACTGTAAACTATGAACCAGGTCGTGGAAATGGGGTGTCTGATTGGGGAGACAATTACGGAAACCGTATGGATCGATTTGTATCTGCTGTTGCCTATTTGGATGGAGCAAGACCAAGTTTGATAGTAGGTCGTGGGTATTATAATAAATTAACTCGTGCAGCTTATGATTGGCGTGATGGTCAACTTACAATGCGATGGAAATTTGATAGTAAAGACACAAGCGATCCTGGAAACGAAGCATTTTCAAGTCAAGGAAATCATCAAATGCAAATTGGTGATGTAGATGGAGATGGGAAAGACGAGATAATTAATGGTTCAAGTGCTTTGAATGATAATGGTAAACGTCTTTGGACTTATGGAATGGGGCATGGTGATGCCTTGCATATGACGGATATGGATTTGGATCGTCCAGGACAAGAAATTTGGATTAATCTAGAATCTCCAAGTAATTATACTCCACTGGGTTTAAGACAATACGATGCTAAAACAGGTAAGACGAATTGGGGAATTTCTACTGGTACAGATGATGTGGGACGTTCTATGGCTGCTGATATTGATCCGAACTACAAAGGATATGAAATGTGGGGTTCTTCAGGCGGAAATGTTTATGATGTAAAAGGAAATTCAATTAGTACTTCTGTACCATCTTATAACTTTGGAATTTGGTGGGACGGCGATTTGGGTCGAGAATTATTTGATAGAGGCTACATCGATAAATGGAATCCTACAACCAAAAGTGCAGGTCGATTATTTACTATCTATAATCAAACTGCAAAAGGGGTGTCAACTAATAATAGTACTAAAAGCAATCCTTGTCTACAAGCAGATATTTTTGGTGACTGGAGAGAAGAAATTATTTTGCGAGAATCAGATAATTCAGGGCTTGTAATTTTTACAACAAACACTTCTACGAATTACCGTATTCCTACATTGATGCATGACACACAGTACCGTACTGCTATTGCTTGGCAAAATTCAGCTTACAATCAACCTCCTTATCCGAGTTTTTACATAGGATATGATATGGCAACCGATCCTACGACAGGTAATGTTGTAATTCCTACTCCTAATATTTATGTAGCAAAAAGCAATGGTTTAGGTTTATCACCTTCCAATGGAGAGATGACATCATCAGCAATTCAAGTTTATCCAAATCCAACTAAAGGTCAGTTTTCATTAAAATTGAATAGTGCGGAATCAGGAAAAGCATCCGTTAAAATTGTTTCTTTGAACGGTCAAATAGTGCGAAAAAATGAAATTATGTTAACAGCTGGTGTTCAAACGGTTCCTTTTGATATTTCTAATGAAGCAGCTGGAATATATTTGATAAAAGTCACTACTAAAGAGGGTGAAACTTCACAAAAAATAGTGTTGCAAAAATAAGAGTATAATTAATTACCAAGGCGGCTCGTCAATAAGAGTGACGAGCCGCCTTTTAATAATATAATGAGATATATAGTAGTTTTTGTAGTAGCCTATTTTGCTCCATCTTTCATGAAGTCTGGGGAACTATTGGCGCATATTAGCAAGATAATTTATCTTCAAGGTAAAGTAGGAGAAAGGACATTGGTTATAAAAATGATGTGTTACGATGAGTCTCCTGTTAGAGATATGACTTATTTTTTTGAAGATGCTAAAAAAGATATTTTTTTTAAAGGCAGGATTATGGGTAATGCTTGGCGATTTTATTCAGAAAACGTTCCGGGTGAAGCTAGAAAGACCAATGAAGAGTTGTTGATTGCTGAATCTAAAAACGGCTTTTGGAAAGGGTATTGGATTGATAATACAAATAAAAAAATTAATGTTAATTTAAATCCGATTACAAGTATTCCAGTTTCTAAATTCAATTATTTTTCTCAAATGAATGATTTGGATTTGTATGATGCATTCAAGATTTCAAAAATTAATCTGACTAAAGGAAAAACAGATAAAACTTTAAAAAATGTTTCAATTGACTGGTTTTTGGAAAAAGAATCGGGAATATCATTTTTTAGATTGCGTAGCTTGAATAATAAATTAAAAGTAGACAGTCTCAATGAAGCGCTTGAAATTATGAACTTGTCACTTATACAAAACTATTTCCGTCCTAATCCAGGTCTAAAAGAGTTAAATTTTTCGACAGAAATTCTGTATTTGACAAAAGATTTGATTAGCTTTAAAATTATGGTAAAAAAAATGTAAAAAAACCTTCAACAGAGGATTTACAAGCAGTTTATGAATATAGAAAATACGTTTTTGCTCCCAAAGTATTTTCGATGTTGAAAACACTTTATCCTGATAAAATGAAAAACACTCTTTGTGAATTAAACAAAGTAGAAACTTGGGTAATACCTGCTTATGCTTTAACTAAAAAAGGATTGTTGTTCGGTTTTTTTCCTTCGGGAAATTGTAGTATTCAGGATTGGGCAATTATTCCTTTCAAAAATATAACACCATATTTAGAAAAAAAATACAGTCTAAATGCAATGAATTAATAATTCTTGTTTCAAAATTCATATGTTCAAAAATAATATAATCGGTTTATTTGTACTACTGTTTTTTTTAGGGAAAGGATTAGCAATCGCTCATGCTTTGCCTGATAGTAAAGCACAACTAATCGTTGAAAAAGATCAGATTCTAATTCAATTCAGTGCGCCATTAGAAACATTGGAAAAAGCATATAAAAATTATATTTCGCTGCAATCATCAAAACAAATAGACGACCTAAAAAAATATTATTTAAAGCACATTTTGGTTACGGATTCATTGCGAAGTTCTTGGAATGTTAGTGTTGGTTCTATTTTGATTAATGAAAACAATGACCCAATTCTAGGTAAATACAAACAGGTTATTGCTTCGATATATCTTAAGCCAACAAATAGTAAAAGTTTGAGAAATTTTGAAATTTTTTGTGATGTGATACTACATCAAATTCCGAGTCAATCTATTTTGTTTTCAGTAGATCAAGATTGGCAAAAAGGAATTGCTCATGAAAACTCCAAACAGATCGGGGTAATAGCAGTCGATTCTCAATCAGGAATAATACAACCCTTAAAAGTTCAGTTAGGCAGTGGGACTTGGTTTACAGGTTTCAAAAGTATGATGAAATTAGGAATGCAGCATATCAAAGAAGGAACAGATCATTTGTTGTTTTTACTTGTGTTATTACTGCCTGCAACACTTGTTGTAAGTCGGAAAAAATGGGGAGAATTTGGAGGTGTGAAATACAGTATTGTAAGCTTGTTAAAAATTGTTACAGCATTTACTTTAGGACATTCTATTACTTTAATTATAGGTGCTTTAGGTTGGTTGCATTTGTCTTCTCAACTTGTTGAGGTGCTCATTGCATTTTCTATTTTAATTTCGGCAATTCATGCTATTTATCCTCTTTTTCCAGGAAAGGAAGTTTATGTAGCAGCAGGTTTCGGTTTGGTTCATGG
>JAHEMP010000189.1 GCA_024643585.1 Crocinitomicaceae bacterium
CAATGGATTTTACCAGTCGCGCCTCTTGTTCAACCGGTTTTAATTCATTAAAAGTGGTCTCATTAGCATTGTTGTCAAAAGAAGTATTATTCTCATTAGACGCGACTTGATTGGATAAATTATCAATTTTATTTTGTCGATTATTTATGTCCTTTTCTTTTGCCGATTTAAGAGCAGTCAATAGGTTTAGTTCGTTTTCTAATAGCGGTTTTTCGTCTGGATTCGTGCCTATTTGGGTTTCGACATTTTTTATTCTGACATCAATTTTTGTCACAAAAGTACTGTCGTGCTGATTAAGGGATTTTAATTTGGCTAATGGATCTGCGACTATATCATCATTTAAATAGTTGAAAATCTCTTGGTAGCTTTTGTCAACAGATTGGGCAATAGTGGCCTCAGTATAAGTCAGGTTCTGTGCTTTCAACTTTTCATCCTGATATTTATTATTGTAGGCCGTAATATTATTATTTGAGGTTTGTAGTAAACTATTCAAAGTCTCCTGATTTCTTTTGGCTTTTTCATCTCCTGGATTATTTGACAAAAGTGTTTTGTTAGCCTCTAAAGCCTTTTGAATAGCAGCTTGATTTTCTTTTTCAGCTTCTAATAATGCAGAGGCTTTTGAGAGTTCCGACTTCGATTTATCACCATTTATTGCTGCAATTGATTTGGCATAATTCGGATTTATTTCTTGTGTGAGATCTGAAGATTCGTTCTCTTCTATAGCCTTCGCCAAAAGTTGATAATCAGCATTCAAAGGAACATTTTTAAGCTGATTCCATTGGTTTTTCATGCCATCGTAGCTTGCTGTTGAATTGCTAATTGGTTTGTTTTCAAGGGCAATGAATTCCGCTAACTCATTTTCTAAACTTTCTTTAATTTTTCTGTTTTCTTCGATAGTTTTGCCCAAATTGACAATTTCTACATTGATAAGATTTAAATCTTTTCTTTTCAAAGCAATATTTTCTTTTGTAACCTCACCGTTTTCAGTATTGCCTTCGTATAATTTTCTCTCTAGAAAATCTATATTGTTCTGCAAATCTTTACTTGAGGTTTCGTAATTGTATTTTCTCTTGGCTAAATCAGAATTCTCATTTGTTACCTTGAGAATTTCATCGGATGTCTTCGCATGATAATCTTCCATCTCAGTGCTTAACCCAGACTTAATTATCTCTTTATTGCTTGCAATATATTTCAAGGCCTCATCTGCCTTGTCTTCTGAAAGAAGCATTTTCAATTGATCCCCTTTTTCTTTCCATTCAGAAGCCAAATTTTTATGGTCTGCATTCAAATCTATATTCTCTTGAACTTTGTCATTTACTGTTAACAGTGTTTCGATCTTTTTCTTTGTGTTATCTCTATCTGTCAATAATTCTTTTGACTCTTTCAACAATTTAGCTCGAGTCATTGATTTATCAGCACTAGATCTATAAGCTGAGGCGTTTGCGGTAATTTTTTTGTCAAGGTCTTGAAGCTTTTTCATTTCAATTTCCAACTCTGCGGTTGTTTTTTGCTGGTAAACGGTAGACTTATCAACTAACTGTTTATATTGATTTGAATTTGACAAAAGGTTTACTGCTATTTCAGATAAGGTCAAATCACTCGCAGATACGCTCTCTAATATCTTCTTTTGATCACTAAGACTGTTAATCTTATCCAAGTCAAAATCTTGGGCATTCGGATTTAATTTTGATTTATCATTGAACAAGGCAGCTAAAATGTCATCTTTTTCACTGACATTTTCATCGAAACGATCGATAACTTTCACCGTTTCCTGACCATTTTCCATCAAATGAATTATTTTTTGACGCAGTGGTTTTATGTTTTTTCGGTAAGGAATATTAACTGTTTGCGTATAATATTTTGTGTCGCCCGAAAGCTTCATTATATACTTGTACGGTCCAGCAGCTGGGAATGTGAGAACAATTTCGCCATTGTCTTTGGAACTAAAATCACCAACTTTCTTTCCAGTAATTGCATCTTGAACCTCAATGGATATCGTTTCATTTTGTTTGATTCTAGATTCAAAAACACCTGCGATAATACCTAGTTCGAAAGGTAATTTTTCCACTCGGATTTTGTACACATAAAGTTTGCCACTTTCACTTTGTCTTGCGGAGGCAAAATATCCGTTTTGATTATTTTGATCTACAAGAAAAAATATATCATCATCTGGTGAAGAAATAGCAAAATCCATATTCTCCGGGGATAAAAATGAATCCGACGATTCGTCATATACACTTCTAAAAACATCGTATCCTCCCATGGAATTATGACCCTTCGAGCAGAAATACAAATATTTTCCATCTTGACTTCTGTAAGCAAAATCTTCATCAAATTGAGTATTCACTTTTCCTCGAACCAATTCTGGATCCCCCCAGCCACCTGACGCTTTCCTCAAACGACGGTATATATCTTTCCCATTATCACCAATTTCACCATAGGAAGAATAAAATATTTCTGTGGCACTGGCCGGGAAATAAATAAGCGGTGTATGGTTGTTTTTTTTGTCAATTTTTGATTGAAAATCAGCAGTCACCAAAAGACTACCCCCAATGTTTTTTAAGTCATATAATCTAAAAAACTTGTCGGCTTCGATTTCTCTCTTTTCATAAACTATCAATTCGGAATAATTTGTCAAGAGACGAGAACCATCTTGGCACATTTGAATTAAACGACTAACTTCTTTCTTGTCCGCCTCCTTAGATCCCGCCAAACTTGCATACTTATCATAGCTGCGCACGGCATCATTAAAAAGATAATTTAAATGATAGGCCCTACCCATGTAAAAATGGGCTTCTGTGTTTACCTCTGCGTTATCTGTGGCGAATTTTAAATACCGAATGGCTTCTTGTTTGTTATTTGAATTAAAAAGTAAACAGGTGCCATAACGGTAATTGTAATCAACATTTTTGGGCTGTAATGAAAGCAATCGTGAGTACAACGGAGTAGCCTCAACAAATTTATCATCTTTGAAAAATTTGTTGGCTTGATTCATTATTTCAGACTCTGTTTGTCCCTTAAGACTAAAACATAGCGAGAAAGTCAAGGTTAAAAAGACAATTTTTTTACCAATCATTTTTACATCTTTCGACCTGTACAAACTTGTTTTCAATAAGTTCAATTCTTATTCTTTTTTCCTAAACAGAGGCATTTTAGACTCTGTTCTATTCAACAATCGAATTATATTTTTTCTATGGGCAATTATTACAGCTAAACTCAAAATTGAGCTAAACAGAATTAAGTTGAAAGAAGAAACATGAAAACGGAAATACAAGAGAATTGGAAAGGAAATCGCAGCCAGGATTGCTCCAAGCGATACAAAAGATGTCGCTAAATAGGCTACTAGAAAAATCCCCAATGCGATTATAGCAGCAGGTGGATGTAAACCTATAATCACTCCAAGAGAGGTAGCAACGCCTTTGCCTCCGTCAAAATTTGCAAAAATTGGAAAGACATGACCCAAAACGCATGCCATGGAACTCAGCATTTGGATATTTACCAATGCATCTGAGCCAAGTTTATCGGGCATAAGAATCAAAGGAACTAAGGTCGCTATGAAACCTTTTAATACATCTATAAACAAAACAACCACTCCAGCCTTTTGTCCCAAAACGCGAAAAGTATTCGTTGCACCGGCATTGTGACTCCCGTGTTCTCTCACATCAATACCATATTTGCTTTTTCCAAGCCATACAGCAGTAGGGATAGAGCCAAGTAAATAACCAATAATGGGGTAAATAATATAGTAATTGTCCATTTTTTATTCTTCTGATTTCCCAAAAAGTCTTTTAAACTTAACAACAAATATGTTTTGCTGGGTCATATCGTATTTAAAATTCTTTGATTTCTTTTTTTCTTCTTTAATACTTTCAATTTCAGCTCTAAATTCTTTATCGCTCGACATCATTCGTAATTCTCCGTCTTTTTTCGTCATTGTGTAATCGAAAAAGTAAGAATTACCTCCGGTTACGGAAAAGTAAAGAGAATATTTATCACTTTGCGAACCAGAATACGTCTGCAAGAAAAATAAGTCTGTTTCAATTTGCTTGAAAACTGGCTTTTCAAAGATATTTATTAAAGTTGCAACTCCTTCGGTGGTTATCAAGCCGCGTTCTTGAAATTTAGAATTTTCGAAGCTTTGAATTGTTATTCCACTCAGGGTTATTCCACTCGACAAGACTTCTGGGATTTTCTTCACCTCTCCTTTTATGGTGTAATCTGATACAAATTTATCCGCTACTTTCGAATCACTCCATTCAACAAGGGCTCTTTCTAAATTCACTTTGTTTAAATCCATAAAAGGTATTCCTGGAACCAAAAGGGCTCTATCCGCAATGGATTCAAATGGCTTTGTATCGACGTTTAATTTAAAGTTTAAGGTCAAATCTAGTTTAGTCGATGAAGTTTTAGGGTCGTATTCCCAATCGCCAAAGGCATCAACGGGTGAAGGACCAAAATCCATTCCCAAATCGACTAATCCTTCTCCATTTAATGAACATGTCTTTGTATTCAATCGAATAATATTTCCTTTTTCCGTTGGATTCAAAAATTTCTCTTTGGGTCCAATTTGGAATTCCATTTTATCAGGATCATATTGCAATACTCCGCCTGCAGTCATTACGATTGGGTCATCTTTATCGATTAAAGAGGATAAAAATGTCGGATAAATTCTAATACTATCAGAATCTCGAGAATCTCTCCAAACAATGCCCGCAGAAATTCGAGTTCCTTCAAGGTTTTTCATTTCTTTCTCTACAGGAATTTGAATGTTCTTAGGGTCGATTTCAGATGTGAATGAAAGCCAGTTTCTTTCAAACTTATCGCATGAATGGTTCACCCTTGTTGCCCCTTGGAATGTTATCGCTGGCGAAGCGGCTTTAACAATTATTTTACCATAATAGCTAAATTCATTGCTCAACTGAAAACCTTCAGCATCCGTAATTTTTCCAGATGCCACGGTTTGATATGAAGTATCCAATCTAATGTTATCGATTTTTATCATGGTAACTTTT
>JAHEMP010000190.1 GCA_024643585.1 Crocinitomicaceae bacterium
TTCTGTGTAGGTAATTTGATATATTTTATCACCTAAAATTGTAATTCCTTCACCAAAATAATTGGCGTCAAGTCCTATCTTTTTTATAAAATTCCCTGTCGCCAATTCAATTGGGCCTAACATCGTTCGACCCATCTTGCCTGGGTCCCCTGTAGATTCATAAAGAACTCCATTGTTCCACTCTAAACCTTGTGTAAAATTTGCTTGATTGTGGGGAAATGTTCTTTCGATTTTTAAATCCCACATTTCGGGAGTAATGTCAGAAACAATTCGGACCAATCTATCGTCAGAATATGTTTCTCCATTTTTCAAGGTCGCAACCAAACTCAATGCTTTTGTTCCCAAACCATAAAACCCAGCATTAAACTGATAGGTAATTTTTCCCTTTGGATTGCTCCAGGACTGAAAAACGCTGTCGTTGTAAATCAGGTCAATCTTACTAACATCTTCATTCAACACCTCAAATGCAACTGGGATAACGTCGTTCCATTTTGTTGCTAAGTTGTCTTTGAATAAAAAACTTGCCGGAGACTCTTCCAAGGTCGAACCCACTCGATTGTTGTTTCGGACCATTGGAATTATTACCATTGAAGCAACTACTGCAACGATTAATCCAATAATTATATATTTTTTCATTGTTCTAAACTCTTTATTATTCGTCGCGCGCTGACCTCGCTGTGAGAAGCGTCATAACGAACCTCTCCGTTCAAGAGAGCGATGGCTTGTGGGGACTGATGATAAACCCCCGTTTTTTCCGCGATTGCATTTGAAATTTCTCGATAATTCAATAAATCCAAATACCATACATTGATGTCTTCTTTATCTCCCGGCCAATCTTTTTCAAATTGTTTTTTGGTCATAGCCGAAACTCCGCAACGCGTGCTATGTTTGAATAAAACGTGCTTTAATCCGGATCGATCTGCTAGTATTTCGTTTAGTTGATCCAAAGTCGTCAAACTTTTCCAATGCACATTAGCCAATGGAAGAGCACTGCTCGTTTTACTTTCTTCTTTATTTGATGAAAACCAACCCATAATTATCCTGCTGTAAATTGCTTTAAGAAACGAATGTCATTTTCACTGTATAAACGCAAATCATTCACCTTGTATTTCAGTTGTGCGATTCTTTCCACACCCATACCAAATGCAAAACCACTGTAAACCTTGGAGTCAATCCCGGATGCTTCTAAAACATTTGGGTCAACCATTCCACAACCTAAAATCTCAAGCCATCCTGTGTATTTGCAGACATTGCAACCTTTACTGTTGCAAATTGTGCATGACACGTCGACTTCGGCTGATGGTTCCGTAAACGGGAAGTAAGAGGGTCTCAATCGGATTTGTGCTTTTTCTCCAAACACCTCTTTGGCAAAATAAAGAAGCGTCTGTTTCAAATCTGCAAAAGAAACTTTTTTGTCTATATATAGTCCCTCGATTTGATGAAAAAAGCAGTGTGCCCGTGCCGAAATTGCCTCATTTCTGTACACTCGACCTGGAGAAATAGTACGTATAGGTGGTTTTTGATTTTCCATAACACGCACTTGAACAGAGGATGTGTGTGTCCGCAAAGCAATTTCCTCTTTACCTTTTTCAATGAAAAAGGTGTCCTGCATGTCTCTTGCTGGGTGTTCGGGCGGAAAATTCAAGGCAGAAAAGTTATGCCAATCGTCTTCAATTTCTGGACCTTCAGAAACATTGTAGCCGATTCGAGAGAAAATTTCAATTATTTCACTTCTTACCAAAGACAATGGGTGACGAGAACCGATATTCACATCTTCTGCTGGGCGACTTAAATCCAAATTACTACCTAAGTCTTCTGTTTGTTCTAATTTCTCTTTGTGTTCAGCATAAACGGCTTCCAAGTCCATTCGGAGTTGGTTCAACAGTTGACCTGCTTCCTTCTTTTCTTCATTGGCCACTTCCTTTAAATCACCAAAAAGCTGTTTCATCACTCCTTTAGTACCCAAATAAGCAATTCGAAACGCCTCCAAAGCCTCGTGGCTTTTTACGGCCTCCGACTTCATTTTTTCTCGAATTTTTGAAATTTTTTCTTTCATTTTATCGTTCTTAACACCACCAAGTGACATTTTCTTCGTTATAACTGTAACTTTTCTATCTTGTTAGTTGTTTTAACCAACAAGTAGTAATGTTTGCGAAGTTAAAGATTTTGAGGAAATTGTCATTCCTTAATGGAATTTTAAAAAATAGTTTATCTTTGGTCGCACTGATTTAAAATTTAAAATGAAAAAATCGCTTTATACAACAATGATCTTTGGCCTAATGGCGCTTTCTATTGGGTTTTTACAATCTTGTAAAAACAAAGATCCTTCATTTGCTAAGGTTTATGTCCGAAGCAGCAATGATCAATTGGTTGAAGGTGCTAAGGTTATAATTATTGGTGACATTGAAAATGCTACTAAAACTTTTCCATACGTTGATACCCTTTTGACAAATTCTTCAGGGTTTGCTCAATTCCCAATGGAAGAATATTTCACTGAAGCCGGTGAGGAGAATCCAGTAGGCGTTTTCGACATAATTGTGAAAAAAGGCGCTGACTATGGAGAAGGATATGGCTTTAGAGTTCGTATTCATAACACATCTGTGAAAACAGTTCATTTCGATTAAAACATTAACATCATGAAAAAATATTCATTTCTACTTTTAGCTGCATTTTTCAGCCTTACCATTGTTGCTTCTTTGGGTTGCAATAAAAAGAAAGACACTATTGCAAAAATATACGTTAGAAACTCCGATAACGCTTTGGTATCAGGGGCTAAGGTTGTTTTGTACGGCGAGTCATCAGAGCCAGGACAGCAAGGAAAAGTTAATCTTTCGGATACTACCATTAGCAATTCTGCGGGAGAAGCTATTTTCAATTTAAATGACGTTTATCAGAAAGGTCAAGCAGGTGTTGCCGTATTAAACATCGCTGCTAAATCTGGAACGGCAACTGGAACGGGAATCATTAAAGTTGTTGAAGAAGTTACAAGCGAAGAAACAGTGTTTATTCAATAAATAAACTTCAAATAGAAATTCAAAGGCGGTCATTTGATCGCCTTTTTTGTTTTTAATTTTCAAACCGCTTCACATTAAAGCGTACAAACAAATCCTCTTTGAACCAACCTCCTTCTCGCGCACCTTTGATAGCTTCAGCATGAAAACGCTGCGTATAAGCAAAATCCTTCGCATGTTCTATGTTGTCCCATACGCTAAACGTAATGGGGTGTGAAAAATGCCATTCTCCCATTCCTGCTGAAAAAAGACGCCCTTTTGCGTTTTTAAGGCTTTCATTTACTGGATCTACATGCTTCCAGAAACTCGGAATGTTTCTAAACTTAAGTTTTGCTCTTGTCAAAATGGCAACTGGTCCTTCGCTTTCCGCATTTACAGGAATAGTTGGATAGGGATTTTTCCCATCCCAAATTCCACGCGATTGAAATGGGTCCATTTCTAAAACGACTTGCTTATGGGAAAGTTTTTGAAATTGCCGGTGGAAAAAATTGGATTCAAAAAAACTTTTCGCTGCATTTTCGTTTTCCCAAACGCCAAGTAGAGCATATTGCCCCCAATTAGGATTGCGTGAAAACCCCAGTCCAGCACCTGTTCCTAGAAGCTTTCCAACCAACATTCCATCCCCCTTTACCTTGTGAAACTTTGAGATGCCCATTAAGCTAAAGGCTAAAAAACGCCTCCATAAACCATCTATTTGATAAAAATTTACTGTTGTAAGTGTATTTTCTGTCATGTTGAAAAAACGATGTCTCCTTCGTCAACAAGGTTTTCACCTTTCATTCGAAGGAACAGTTGTATTAAAGCTACAACATCTTTCTCGCAATAAAGTTTAATTCTATCTAAATCATTTTCTTCGTAATAGACTCTTGCAACATCTGCGCCTGAAATATCATCCTTTGGTGTAGGGATTTTAAAAACATGACAAAGTAAGGCCAAGGAGGTATATGCTTTGAAATCTCCAAATTTCCAAAGCTCCATCGTGTCAAGATGTGGTATTTCCCAAGGCTTCTTTCCTGCTAAATCCAAAATGTCTGGAATTCTTATTCCATTGATAAGCATTCTACGACAGATGTAAGGAAAATCAAATTCTTTAGCATTATGGCCACATAGTATAGGAAACCGAGACCCACTTTCTTCAACTAAAGATTTGAATTGTTTCAACAAGGTTTCCTCATCATGGTGAGCAAAACTCTTCATTCTAATTTCTCGTCCAGTTCGAGTTTCGTGAACAAAACCGACCGAAATACACACTATTTTGCCAAATTCAGCAAAAATACCGCCTCTTTCATCCCAAATGGTGCTATAATCCTTTTCCTCCGTTTTCTGGAATCTCGTTTTCAATTCAAACAAATACTTGGCTTCAGCATCCAAATCCTCATACTTATATACTTGTGGCGTGGTTTCTATGTCAAGAAAAAGGATTTTCTCAACGGGTATCTTTTCTAGCATAATAAAATTAGTTGTTACTTGAAGATAGGGAAAAATTGCGGAAGTAAATAAAAAAACCCGATTTTTGTTCTCAATATGGCAGAGGAACTTATTATAGCAAATGGCAACAAGGAAGAGGCATATAAAACATTGCTTCCACAGATAAAATCACTAGTACAAGGAGAATCCGATCTAGTAGCAAACACTGCAAATATAGTATCCGCCCTAAAAGAAACTTTCGGCTTTTTTTGGGTTGGCTTCTACTTCGTTAAAGAGACTCATTTGGTGTTAGGCCCGTTTCAAGGTCCAATTGCTTGCACGAGGATTTCAAAAGGGAAAGGTGTGTGCGGAACCTCATGGGCGAAAAAAGAAACAATTATAGTTCCAGATGTGGATGCTTTTCCAGGGCATATAGCCTGCAGTTCTGCTTCAAAAAGTGAAATTGTCATCCCAATACTACTTAATGGAGAAGTTGTTGCTATTTTAGATGTCGATAGCGATCATTTAAACGATTTCGATTCAATTGATAAAATTTATTTAGAAGAACTTGCCTTATGCGTTTCGGAATTG
>JAHEMP010000191.1 GCA_024643585.1 Crocinitomicaceae bacterium
AATTAAACTTTTGCTCCTTTTTACAACGTTAGTTTTAGCTATACATGCTCGGATTTTCATCATTCCTAAATTGACCAGCGAAAAACTACTTTTAATGGCAGTTCATATAATTTTAATCACATTAATAGCAGTCAGTATGATGATTCTAGGGAGCTTTGTCAGATTTGGCGGTATATAAAAAAGGCGATGATTACTCACCGCCTCCTTTTTGAGTGTTTATGGTTTGTGTTTTTTCTTATTTTGGTAGTAGTACATCTCCAATTACATGAATAATACCGTTTGATGTAGGAATTGATGCTATGATTTCTGAACCATTTACAAAAGTTCTATCCCCATCTTTTGTTATTGTCACTTTTCCTCCATAAACCATATCAAACAATTGACCTTCATTCATGTATTCCGTTTTCAACGTTCCGACGTAGGTATGGTAACCCAAAATATTTTCCAAATCACCTTTTTTCTCTGGTTTTAATAATCCTTCTACCGTACCTTCTGGTAGTTTATCAAATGCTGCATTTGTAGGAGCGAAAACAGTAAAAGGTCCTGCATTACTCAACGCGTCCACTAAACCTGCTGCTTTTACTGCTGCGACCAACGTTGTATGATCTTTACTACCCGAAGCAACTTGTACTATGTTTGGATTAGAAATATCATCTTGAACTCCAGATTGACCTGACCCAGTTTCCGTTGTTTCAACATTTGATTCCCCCCCTGCATTCTCTGCTGAGTTTTCACACGATGCAAATACCGTAAATAAGGCTATTGCAGATAAATAAACTACTTTTTTCATAATATGGAATTTTACCACAAGATACGAGTTGGACATTGATGAATTTTATGACCGCAGTCATAGAAAAAAAATTCTTTAGTACTCCTTTCGAGAATTTGCCATATTAATTAGCAGTAGACTAATAAAAATAAAAACTGCGATTGCGAACAAAATCTCATTCGCAAAAGGAATTAGCGTGTAGCTAAGGGAACCAATGCCTTGAGCAGCCAGTATCAATTCGTTAAGAATTACGCCAACCACAAGCCACAAAATGCCTCTTTTTGCCCATTTACCAAATTTTAATGTTTCAGTGTAGTACAAATAGGCAATTAAAAAAAGACTTGTAAAACCCAGTAAAACAAGATGCAAATAAGCAATTACGATTGGCCTGAACCCGAATGCGAATTTCGCTATGGCGGGTATTGTAGAACCCAACTGCAGAAACAACTTAAAGAACAAGGAGAATCCTACAAATAATAACAAAAACTTTGTTATCCCATTCCAGTTCATAGTAGTAAATGGTTTGTATTTTATAAAGTCTGTTCCAAAACGAATAACCGCATAGAATTGAGCAATGGCCGCAAGACAAACAACAGTGTATATCCAAATGGGTAAATCTAACCACAACACAGAAAGCCCATAACCTGGAACACATGCTAATGCGAAAAGCCAAAAAACTAAACGATTGGATTTGAGATTGACACCTTTTCCTTGCAAGTAATTAATAAACAAGCCTGAACAAGCAAAGAAAAACCAACCGTTGTATTGAAAATGTAAATACCAATAAACAGATCCCAAATAGCTATGTTGCTCGACATTTTTTGTAGCCATCATATAGCTCAAATAAAAAGTCCCAAGCGTGGATAAAATGGAAAAAACAATACCCGCAATAAACCATTTTTTTGCCGAAAAGTTTTTCATAAAACGAATGGTTGAAAAATATTTCCATCCAAAAAAGAAGCTAATTAGAATTAGAATAAAAGAAAACAATATTGAAATGGGTCCATATCCTTGAATAATAAAAGAAAATAGCATTCCATATGAACAAATCAATGTAGCGACGAAAATTCGGTTGAATTGAGTTCGCTTTTTCACAGAGAGGTGATTTTGAATTACTGTCACTAACAACACCATTAATAAAAACGAAACCCAGCCGGCAAAGGCAAAATGAGAATGCGCGTGTTGTAAATTTTTTTGATTCAAAAAAGGGAATTCAAACCCAATCTTATAACGCATGATAACACCTAAAAACGACACCAACAGAAAATTAATCAAAGCAATTTTCGTCCATTTTAACTCTTGTAAGGATTTCATTTCAATAATATACTTTATGCTTGTCAATTGTAACTTTTTGTTCAAGGGACAGCTTTTTAATGGTTCGAATAACGGTTTCTACACATAAACCTGTCGAATCTGCAATTTGCTGCCTCGTATAGGGTATCTTGGTGGGCTCAGTAGCCTCAATTTCCTCTCTATAATTGTCCAAAAAAGTAATTATTTTTTCCTCGGGATCACTACAACTTAAAATCTTCGCAATGACAGCTTTTTTATAAATTCTTTCGGCGAATGCTTCCAAAATGGAAATTGAAATCCCAGGTCGGTCTTCCATTAAAGTGAATAATTTTTCCTTTGAAAGCTTTAAGATGACACTGTCCACCATAGCTATCGCAGAACTAGGATAAGGTTTGGACACGAAAAGTGGAGGCTCGCCAAAACTTTGTCCAGGATGAAAAATACCTTGAATCAATTCTTTCCCGTCTTGACTCATTGAAATCATTTTTACCTCTCCTTCTAAAATTTGATAATAAAAATGTGGGTCTGCGTTTTCATGAAAAACAAAGTCGCCTTTTCTAATCTTTTGATTAGAAGCTCCGTATGTAATTAAAATATCCGATTCAATGGTATTCATGCCTATTCAAATCTAGCAAATTAAATAGGCAGTAATACATGTATGAATATGATTTTAATCAGATTTTTAAATGATTCTTACTTTAACGAATGAAAGCGAAAGTGATTGTCAAAATTTAAGATTAACCAAAACCACATGACGATGTACAAGGATTGAAAAAACCTATTATTACAGAAGACGAATTATCCTATTCTTTGTTCTATTATAGGGCGTTTTTCATTCTCCTTTTGTAAAATATCATTCAACGACAAACTTCATCACCTGTTGTTTTTTCGTACTTGAAATTTTCAAAAGATATGCGCCTGGCTGGAGATGTTGAATTTCCAATGTTGAATTGGTAATTGGTCCTTCAGCAACTAATTTACCTTGAAAATCCATTACTTGGTATGTTTCCGTTCCCACCAAAGTGCCATTAATAAACAACTTCCCTTGACTTGGATTCGGATAGACAAGAAATTTTTCTTCGGGCAATTCCACTACATCAACTGTATTCAAAGCCAATTGAATTGCGGCGTAGGCATTCACTTTTCCAGCTCCCCATGTCAAACTACCTCCGGTAGGAATGATTCCCGTATTGTTATCTGTTCGAGCCGTTGTTTTGATAATCTCCTTAATCTGTTCAGAAGACAAATAGGGATTAGAATCAAGCAATAAAGCAACTACACCGGCAACGGCAGGACCTGACATTGAAGTGCCTGAAATGCGTGTAAATTTATAGGTTTGACCATTAAACACAACACTTACGGAAGGCGTGTATGGATTGTCTGTGAAAGAAGAAACCGAGGAGGCAACACTTATTCCTGGCGCGCTAATATCTGGCTTTACTCTTCCGTCTAATGTAGGGCCATGACTTGAGAAAGCGGCGATTTGACCGCCAAGCAAATTTGGTCCAGCATAATAATTGGACAAATGAGCAGCGACAGCAATCGTAGAATTTGTGCACGCTGGTTCACCTATTCCGTATTCATTATTTCCAGCAATTGTTCCTGGGCCACCAACAGAAAAAGGCATTCCCCAATTTCCTACATCTGTAACGAGTTCGGTTACATTCCAGAAATGTACGGTTCCAGTGGTAGCAGTTGAGCGCATTATAACTTTATAACTTCCATGCGTATTTTTAACCCTAAAACGAGCATGAGGCCTTAAATTTTGAGGATTAGCTGCCTCCATTTCAACTTTGTAAAAGACGGTATCTTGATTGACAATAAGAACGTCATCAATTATTGAAGGGGTGCTTGATGTATTGAAAAGCGGTGATGAAGCAACTGTTATATTCGAAGAATTTAACAAATATATTCCCATTGTAAAATTATTTCCAGCTTCACCCCAAGCAGAAATTGATTGCCCCCACATGTTGGGATTAGCTGAATAAGAATAAAAATCAATCTTAGATCTTAATGTGTCCGCAGCAAATTGTTTTTCAAGATGAAAATTAACGTCTCCATTGTTTCCACCTGAAGTTACAAAAATCACTCCTTGTGATGAATATGAATCTATGGCTTGACTTAACAAAGAAGTTCCATCTAAATTTCCTATGTGATGCAATCCCCAACTTTGATTGATAACTAACCTTTTTCCTTCTGCTTGGGCTTTGTTATACATCCACTGATAGGCGTCAAGCACCGAACCCGCATCAATCAAAAAAGTGGCAAAAAGGAATTGTGCTTCAAAAGCCACCCCTAAAAACGGTGTCCCTGCACCACCACCTCCGGCAATTCCGGCAACATGTCCGCCGTGATAAGCATAACTGTAAATGTTCGCTGTATCCGAACCTGCTGCCAACAATTCCGATACAGTAGAATATTCCGTACCGTATGAAAAACCATTTGGATGTGGACCCGATGTTTTGTATTGGTCCCAAGCTGCGAAAATCCTAGTTTGAGTCATTGCTGTATCGTAATACATAGGGTGAGTGTAATCAAACCCCCAGTCGCAAACGCCAATGAAAACATCTTTTCCCGTATATTTTTCTGGTAAGTTGATACCATTGTGAACACTGTCTGCTCGAATATCAGGTATAACCTTGTTTAAGCTGGGACGCACCATTTTAGCTATTTCAGCATATTCAATTTCTTTTAACAAAGAAAAATCTGACATTCTAGACAATGGTATTTTTAAGCTTAAAATATTTCCTATTTGGCTCCCGATGATAATGTCTTTTGAATTCAATATCGATGGATCAAAATTTGACGTTACCTTGGCAATCACGGATAAATATTCTGTATTCCCAATGTTATAAATCGGAAACTCTTGTTTTAATATTTCCTTTTTTGCCGCCTCATTTGATTTAACGAAAGA